>JANPKR010000001.1:0-8136 GCA_031426175.1 Hydrogenophaga sp.
CACGCTGGCCGTGCTGCCCACCGCCTTCATGGCCCCCAACCTGCAGGCCTCGCCCTTCGATCTGCCGCCGCTGGACAGCATCGTCAAGTACCAGCCCAAGCTGCCTTTGCAGGTGTTCACCGCCGACGGCGTGGAGATCGCACAGTTCGGCACCGAACGGCGCGAGTACCTGCCGCTGTCGCGCACGCCCAAGCTGCTTCAGCAGGCAGTGCTGTCGGTGGAGGACGCGCGCTTTCGTGAGCACAACGGCGTTGACCCCCGCGGCATGGCGCGGGCACTGGTCGCCGTGGTCACCGGTGGGCGCAAACAAGGTGCCTCCACCATCACGCAGCAACTGGTGCGCACCATGCTGCTCACGCGCGAGTTTTCTGCGGAGCGCAAGGCCAAGGAAATCTGGCTTGCGCTGAAACTGGAAGAGGAGCTCTCCAAGGACCGCATCCTCGAGATCTACCTCAACGAAATCTTCCTCGGCCAGCGTGCCTACGGCTTTGCCGCTGCCTCACAAACCTACTTCGGCAAACCGCTGGACAAACTCTCGCTGGCCGAGACCGCCATGCTCGCCGGCCTGCCGCAGAACCCTTACTACGCAAACCCGGTGGCCAATTTCGAACGCGCCACCGCACGCCAGCGTGTGGTGCTGGAGCGCATGCGAGCCACCGAGGCCATCACCGATGCCCAACTGGCCGCCGCGCGGGCCGAGAAGCTTGTGCTGCGCACGCCCGGCATGCGCAGCGTGCACGCGGCCCACGTGGCCGAAATGGCGCGGCGGGCGGTGGTGGAGCGCTTCGGCACCGAGGCCTATTCGAACGGTCTGCGGGTCACCACCTCGTTGCGAGCGGCCGACCAGCGCGCCGCCCATGCCGCTGTTCAGCGCGGCGTGCTGGACTTCGATCGCCGCGGCGCCTGGCGCGGACCGGAGGACATGGAGACTCTGCCCTCGGGCGACGGCGCCGAGGTCGAACGCGCTGCCGCCGAGGCCCTGAAGGATCACCGCGACGACGAGACCCTGCGCGTGGGCATCGTGCTCGCTGCCAGCCCCAAGGCCATGCAGGTGCAGCTGTCCAGCGGCGAACGCATCACCCTGCAAGGCGAGGGTCTGCGCTGGGCGCAAAAGGGGCTGGACCCCAAGGCCAAGGCGCCGCTGAAGATCGCGCGTGGCGCCATCGTGCGGGTGGTGAGCGCGGGCAAGGCCAAGGGCAAGCCGACCTGGGCCATTTCGCAGTGGCCCGAGGCCGAGGCCGCGCTGGTCGCCATGGACAGCCACACCGGCCGCGTGCGCGCGCTGGTGGGCGGTTTCGACTTCACGCAGCAACCGTTCAACCACGTCACGCAGGGCTGGCGCCAGCCGGGCTCGGCCCTCAAGCCGCTGCTGTACTCGGCCGCGCTTGAAGCGCGCGTGATGCCCGGCACCCTGGTCGACGATCTCCCCTTCACCGCCTCGAACGGCTGGAGCCCCACCAACAGCAACGGGCAATACGCCGGCCCCATCACGCTGCGCGATGCGCTGGCCCGCTCCAGCAACATCGCCAGCGTGCGCGTGTTGCAACACACCGGTACACAAGTGGCGCGCGACTGGACCGCCCGCTTCGGCCTGGATCCCGCGCGCCAGCCCAACGACCTCACGCTCGCCCTGGGCACCGGCAGCGTGACACCGCTGCAGATGGCGCAGGCCTATGCCACGGTGGCCAATGGCGGCTGGAAGGTGGCACCGGTGGTGGTGGAGAAGATCACCGACGCCCAAGGCAAGGTGCTGTTTGAAGCACCACCGCCCGAGGCGCTGACCGAGGCCAACCGAGCCATTCCCGCGCGCAATGCCTTCGTGATGTCCAGCCTGCTCAACGAGGTGACGCGCACGGGCACGGCGGCGCGTGCCCAGGCCACCCTCAAGCGACCCGATGTGTACGGCAAGACGGGCACCACCAACGACGCGGTCGACGCCTGGTTTGCCGGCTACCAGCCCAGCCTGGCCACCGCCGTGTGGGTGGGCTACGACAAGCCACGCAGCCTGGGCGGCGGTGAGTCGGGCGGGCGCATCGCACTGCCGATCTGGATCGACTACATGGGCGCTGCGCTGAAGAGCACACCGGTAGCGCAGCCCCCCGCTGTGCCCGAAGGCCTGGCGCGCCAGGGTGACGACTGGATTTACGCCGAATGGCAAGGCAGCGGTTCGGTGGCGCAGATTTCGGACCAGGGTGGCGTGCAGTACGCCCAGACGCCGGGCGCGGCCATTGGCGAAGCGCTCAGCAGCTTCGGTGCCTGGCTGCGCGGTGAGACGCGCTGATCAATGAGGCTTTTGAACGCAAAAGGACGCGCTAAAAGCGTTCATTTTTGCTTTTTTTGAGTACTTTGTAGCTAACATGGAGAGGCCGATCCGGCTTAGCCATTTCCACAAAGGTACATCAAAGTGATCTTCAGTTTCCGACAAACCGCCCCATTGCTCAGCGGGCTCGCGTTGGCATGCGCCAGCCAGGCCGCCCCTCTCACGACCAATTTTTCAAACTTCTCCGGGTTGGGTTACGGGACGGGAACCAGCACCACCATCACCCAGAACGGGATCCGCCTGCAAGCGCTCGCGGGTGAATACGAGATCACGTATTTCCCTGAGCTCAACCTCAAGGACTTCACCAATGAAACCCGGCTGATCCAGCTCGACCTTGGCGGTACTCGCTTTGACTTTGACGGCTTCAGCATCCGCGACAAATCGCGCAGCGGTGTGCTCACCTTGACCTCGAACCGCGGTGGCGTCGACGTCATCAGCAAAGGCTTTCAAAGTCTTACCTACAGTGGTGATCTCTGGAGCGATCTGGAATGGGTGCGGTTCTCGTTCACAGGCCAGTTCACCGAAGCCAAATTCACGTCGTTCACGTTGGACAACCATCCCACGGTCGCAACTGCAGTTCCAGAGCCAGGGTCTCTCGCCTTGATGGGACTGGCGCTGGGTGTGCTGGGCGTGGCACGCAGGCGCAAGGGCTGATTTGCGGAACCCGCCTGCAGACAAAAAAGCCGCTCCCATGAGCGGCTTTTTTTCAGCGAAGGGGCATGATCAGCCTGCGCAAATGCGCGCTTTGGCTTCGGCGTATTCGCGCTTGAAGCGCGCCACCAGATCGGCCGCCGGCACCACTTCACGAATGGCGCCGATGCCCTGACCGCAGCCCCAGATGTCCTTCCAGGCCTTGGCGGCGTTGGCGCCCTCGCCGGTTCCGAAGTTCATCTTGCTGGGGTCGCTCTGCGGCAGGTTGTCGGGGTCCATGCCGGCATTCTGGATGCTGCCCTTGAGGTAGTTGCCGTGGATGCCGGTGTAGAAGTTGCTGTACACGATGTCGTCCGAATTCGACTTCGTGATCATCTCCTTGTAACCATCCACCGCGCGCGCTTCGTCGGTGGCAATGAAGGCCGAGCCGATGTAAGCGAAGTCGGCGCCCATGGCTTGTGCAGCCAGGATCGCGCCACCTGAGGAGATGGACCCCGAGAGCGCCACCGGACCGCCGAACCACTCGCGAATCTCCTGAATCATGGCGAACGGACTCTTCACGCTGGCGTGGCCGCCGGCACCCGCCGCGACCGGGATCAGGCCGTCAGCGCCCTTCTCGATCGCCTTGTGCGCGAACACGTTGTTGATCACGTCGTGCAGCACCACTCCGCCCCAACTGTGCACACCCTGGTTCACGTCCTCGCGCGCGCCCAGGCTGGTGATGATGATCGGCACCTTGTACTTGGCGCACAACTGCATGTCGTGCTCCAGCCGGTCGTTGCTCTTGTGCACGATCTGTTTGATGGCGAACGGCGCGGCCTTGTTGTCCGGGTTGGCTGCGTCGTGCGCGGCCAGGGCTTCGGTGATCTCGGCCAGCCACTCGTCCAGCTGCGAAGCCGGGCGCGCATTGAGCGCGGGCATGGAGCCCACCACACCGGCCTTGCACTGCGCAATGACGAGCTTGGGGTTGCTGATGATGAACAGCGGCGAGCCGATCACCGGAAACTTGATGTTCTTGAGTACCGGGGGCAGGCTGCGGGCGGGTGCGGTCATGAAGTCTCCGTCAGGTTTGTTGTGGATCAGAACGATTCGATGGCCAGCGCGGTCACGGCTTCGGCGCCTTCGACGATCGCATCGCGCGTGCCCGGGGCACGGCTGAGGATGTGGTCGGCGTAGAAACGCGCGGTGGTGATCTTGGCCTGCATGAAGGCCGCATCGGTGCCTTGCGCCAGCAGGTCTTCGGCCACCATCAGCGAGCGCGCCAGCTGCCAGCCGGCCATGAGGTTGCCCGCGAGCATGAGGTAGGGCACGCTGCCGGCGAACGCCGCGTTGGGGTTGCTGCGCGTGTTGGCGGCGATGAACTCGACCACATCCACAAAGGCCTCGCGGGCGGCCTTCAGGCGCTTGAGCACCGCCTTGGCATTTGCGCTCTCGCGCTTTGCGAGCTCGGCTTCCGTCTTCTCGATCTGCGCCGCAATCGCCTTGGCGCCGGTACCGCCGTCGCGCGCGGTCTTGCGGCCCACGAGGTCGTTGGCCTGGATGGCGGTGGTGCCTTCGTAGATGGTGAGGATCTTGGCGTCGCGGTAGTACTGGGCAGCGCCGGTTTCTTCAATGAAGCCCATGCCGCCGTGCACCTGCACACCCAGGCTGGTGACTTCCAGGCTCATCTCGGTGCTGTAGCCCTTGACCAGCGGCACCAGGAATTCGTAGAAGGCCGCGTTCTGCTTGCGCGTGTCGGCATCGGGGTGGTGGTGCGCCGCGTCGTACGCGGCTGCGGCCACAGCAGCCATCGCGCGGCAGCCCTCGGTCACCGCGCGCATCGTCATGAGCATGCGCTTCACGTCGGGGTGGTGAATGATCGGCGCGGCGGCCGAGAGTGTGCCGTCCACAGGACGGCTTTGCACACGGTCCTTGGCGTAAACAACTGCCTTCTGGTAAGACCGCTCGGCGATCGCGATGCCTTGCACGCCCACGGCATAACGGGCAGCGTTCATCATGATGAACATGTACTCCAGCCCACGGTTCTCCTGACCCACGAGGTAACCCACTGCACCACCGTGGTCGCCGTATTGCAGCACAGCGGTGGGGCTGGCCTTGATGCCCATCTTGTGCTCGATGCTCACGCAGTGCACGTCGTTTCGCGCACCCAGCGCACCGTCTTTGCCGACCATGAACTTGGGCACCACGAACAGACTGATGCCCTTCACGCCCTCGGGTGCGCCAGTCACCCGGGCCAGCACGAGGTGCACGATGTTCTCGGCCATGTCGTGCTCACCATAGGTGATGTAGATCTTGGTGCCGAACACCTTGTAGGTGCCGTCGGGCTGCGGCTCGGCGCGGCTGCGCACGGCGGCCAGGTCGGAGCCGGCCTGCGGCTCGGTGAGGTTCATGGTGCCGGTCCATTGGCCGCTGACCAGCTTTTCCAGGTACGTGGCCTTGAGCTCGTCACTGCCGGCAGTGAGCAGAGCTTCGATGGCGCCATCGGTGAGCAGTGGGCACAACGCAAAGCTCATGTTGGCGCTGTTGAGGATCTCGCCACAGGCGGCACCGATGGTCTTGGGCAGGCCCTGGCCGCCAAAATCGGTGGGGTGCTGAAGGCCTTGCCAGCCGCCTTCGGCGTACTGCTTGAAGGCTTCCTTGAATCCCGGCGTGGTGGTGACTTTGCCGTCCTTGAAGAAAGAAGGGTTCTTGTCGCCCTCCCAGTTCAGCGGGGCGATCACACCTTCGTTGAGTTTGGCGCACTCTTCGAGCACGGCTTGTGCGGTCTCCAGACCGGCGTCTTCAAAGCCTGGCATCTGCGCCACCTGGTCGATATGCGCGAGGTGCTCGATGGCGAACAACATGTCTTTGAGGGGGGCGGTGTAACTCATCGTCTTGTCTCCGGGGGATTCATGGGTTCAGATACGACAAGGGCATCGCGAACGATGCCCTTGTGTTGTTCAGAGGGCTCAGAGCGCCTTGATCAGTTCGGGCACAGCCTCGAAGAGATCGGCCTCCAGGCCATAGTCGGCCACCGAGAAAATCGGGGCCTCGGGGTCCTTGTTGATCGCCACAATGACCTTGCTGTCCTTCATGCCGGCCAGATGCTGGATGGCACCCGAGATGCCGGCGGCGATGTAGAGCTGCGGTGCCACGATCTTGCCGGTCTGGCCCACTTGCCAGTCGTTGGGCGCGTAGCCCGCATCCACCGCGGCGCGGCTGGCGCCCAGAGCGGCACCGAGCTTGTCTGCCAGCGGCGTCATCACGTCGTTGAACTTCTCGGCGCTGCCCAGCGCCCGGCCACCAGAGACGATGATCTTGGCGGCGGTGAGTTCGGGGCGGTCGCTCTTGGCGATCTCGCTGCCCATGAACTTGGCCTTGCCGTCGTCGGCTGCTGCTGCTGCTGTTTCCACGGCGGCGCTGCCACCGGTGGCCGCAGCTGGATCAAAACCCGTCGTGCGCACGGTGATGACCTTGGTCGCATCAAGAGCCTGCACGGTGGCGATCGCGTTGCCGGCGTAGATCGGGCGTTCGAAGGTGTCGGCGCTGATGACCTTGGTCACGTCGGACAGCTGCGCCACGTCCAGGTGCGCAGCCACGCGGGGTGCGATGTTCTTGCCGCTGGCGGTGGCGGGAAACAGGATGTGGCTGTAGTTGGCGGCGATCGCGAGCACCTGCGCAGCCATGTTCTCGGCCAGGCCGTGTTCGAAGCCGGGGGCGTCGGCATGGATCACTTTGGAAACACCGGCGATCTGCGCGGCAGCGGCGGCGGCACCGCCAGCGTTGTGCCCGGCGATGAGCACGTGCACATCACCACCACACTGGGCAGCGGCGGCAACGGTGTTGAAGGTCGCGCCCTTGACGGAAGCGTTGTCGTGTTCGGCAATAACGAGTGCGGTCATGTGTCGGTTCCTCAAATCACTTTGGCTTCATTCTTGAGCTTGTCCACCAGGGCCGCCACATCGGCCACCTTGATGCCCGCGCCGCGCTTGGGCGGCTCGCTGACCTTGAGGGTCTTGATGCGCGGCGTCACGTCCACGCCAAGGTCTTCGGGCTTGACGATGTCCAGCTGCTTCTTCTTGGCCTTCATGATGTTGGGCAGCGTCACATAACGCGGCTCGTTCAGGCGAAGGTCGGTGGTGATGACGGCCGGCAGCGTGATGGACAAGGTCTCCAGACCACCGTCGACTTCGCGGGTGACCGTGGCCTTGCCGTCTGCGACTTCGACTTTGGATGCAAACGTGGCTTGCGGCAGGCCGGCGAGTGCAGCGAGCATCTGGCCTGTCTGGTTGCAATCGTCATCAATCGCCTGTTTGCCCAAAATGATCAGGCCGGGCTGTTCCTTGTCGACCAGCGCCTTGAGCAGCTTGGCCACCGCCAGGGGCTGCAGCTCTTCGGTGGTTTCCACCAGGATGGCGCGGTCGGCGCCAATGGCCATGGCGGTGCGCAGGGTTTCCTGGCATTGGGTGACACCGCAAGAGACGGCGATCACCTCGGTGACCACGCCCTTCTCTTTCAGGCGAACCGCTTCTTCCACCGCGATCTCGTCGAACGGGTTCATGCTCATCTTGACGTTGGCGATGTCAACGCCCGTGCCGTCGCTCTTGACGCGCACCTTGACGTTGTAGTCGACCACGCGCTTGACCGGGACGATGACCTTCATGTTGGGATGCTCCTGATGATTGGAAAAATGGCGTCACGAATTGACGTGCACGTCAACTCGGGGATTGTATGCCCCACCCTCCGTCGAAGGCGGTCTGGCGGGGGACAAATCGGGACCGTCAAAAAACGAACGGTCGTGCTATTCGCGGATTATAGGAGAACGAACCCAAGCCACAAAGCCCTTATTTACCGCGCCCCCTCCAGGTCTCACAGACATTCACCGACCGAAAGGTCGGCGAATTCGGGTAAGCCATGAGACGGCTGACCCAGGAACTGACCTACATTGAAACTGCTGATTTGTTTATGTTGAGCAACCATCTTCCAGCCCTCACGTTGCACCCGCCCACAGGAGTTTCCGCATGAAGTCACGCCCCCTCGTTGCACTCGCGATGTCATCCACGCTGCTGGTCAGCGGCCTGGTGTCGGCGCAGACCGTGTTCACCGTCTCCAGCTGGCTGCCGCCCAGCCACACACTGAGCACCTCGCAGAAAACCTGGTGCGACATGCTGGAGAAAGAGAGCACC
>JANPKR010000002.1:0-6603 GCA_031426175.1 Hydrogenophaga sp.
GGACGGAGGAAGTCACTGTACGGTCAGCAGGGCGGCGAAAGCCATCAGAACGCGGTGCCCAACTGGACCAGCCAGGCCACTGCACCGCCGCAGACGGCCAGCACCATCAGCGCCAGGGCTCTCGACGCGAGAGAGTCGCGCGCCTGCGGCACCTTCAGGTCGGCGGCCATCTTCTTGTCGCCGAGCACCATCGGGCGCACCAGGTTGTCCTTTTTGACCCACTTGTAGAACACGATGGCCGCCACGTGCAGCGCCACCAGCCCGATCACGAAGAATTTGCCCACGTTCTTGTGGTAACTCGTGGCCAGCGCCACGGTGTCGCCCGACACGAAACGCACCAGGGGGCCAAAGGAGGCAATCTCGTCGTCGCTCATGAGGCCGGTGGTGACCTGCGCCAGCAAGATCAGCAGCAGGGCAAACACCGACAAGGCGCCCAGGGGGGTGTGTCCTACCCGGTGCTCGGGTCTGGCCTTGCCCCGCAGGTAAGCCACCACTGAAGTTGGCGCGTACAGAAAACTGCCAAAGCGCGACCAGTGCCCACCGACAAAACCCCAGACAAGGCGGAACAACAGAAGCGTGAGCACCGCGTAGCCCAGGCGCAGGTGCCAGCTCATCCAGTTGCCGCCCACATTGGCGGTGACCACGAGGCCGATGACGGCGAGGGCGAGCAGCCAGTGAAACAAGCGGGTCGGCAGGTCCCAGACGCGAATGGTTTGCATGGTCGATTGGGCAAAGTTCAAAGATGAGTGGAGCCAGGGGGCATGCCGACAGTTCCGGGGGAACTTCGGTGATGTCGGCACACTCACGCGCAGGCAGAATGTTCACTGCCTTTTGTATTCAACCACGCTCAGGAGTGTTCATGAAATTTCTTGCCCCATTGGCCATGGCCGTTGCGTTCACCAGCTTGTCTGCCCCCGCTTTCGCCCAATTCCAGAAGCCAGAGGACGCTGTGAAGTACCGAAAGGCAGCGTTCACCGTGATGGCCAGCCATTTCGGGCGCGTGGGCGCCATGGCGAACGGGCGTGCGCCGTTCGACCCCAAGGTGGCCGCAGACAGCGCAGCCATTGTCGAAACCATGAGCAAGCTCCCGTGGGAAGGCTTCGGCCCCGGCACCGACAAGGGTGACACCCGCGCACTGCCGGCCATCTGGACCGAACAGGCCAAGTTCAAGGAAGGCGCCGACAAGTTCCAAGCCGAAGCGACGAAGCTGACCGCAGCTGCCAAGACCGGCAACCTTGACGCCGTAAAGACCGCCTTTGGGGCCGTGGGCCAAACCTGCAAGGCATGCCACGACGCTTACCGCAAGGATTGATGGCGACCCCGGCCTGAGCCGGAATGCAAAAAAGCCAGGACTCGGATCCTGGCTTTTTGCTGTGTGGCGCTGGAGGCGCTTCAGGTCTGCGCCAGCAGTTTCTCGATGAGCTGGTGCAGCGCCGCAAAGTCGGGCTCACCCACGTAACGTTTGACGATGCGACCTTGCTTGTCCACCAGGTAGGTGGTGGGCGTGAGCTTGACGTCGCCCCATTGCTGGGCCACTTCACCAGTGTTGTCCAACGCCACCTTGAAG
The DNA here is from genome assembly GCA_031426175.1 of Hydrogenophaga sp. Taxonomy (GTDB): domain Bacteria; phylum Pseudomonadota; class Gammaproteobacteria; order Burkholderiales; family Burkholderiaceae_C; genus Hydrogenophaga. The sequence goes on from JANPKR010000002.1 coordinate 1,568, forward strand.
GGCAGCTGGCGGCTCTGCGCAAAGTTGAGCACCCAGTTGGGTGGGTCGTATTCCATCGCCACGGCAACGGTGTCAAACCCCTGCCCCTGGTATTTGTGCCAGGTGGCCACGATCTGCGGCATTTCTTTCACACACGACACGCAGGTGGTGGCCCAGAAATTCACCAGGGTCACCTTGCCCTTGAGGTCGGCGGTGGTGGCCTTGGAGCCGTCGAGCAGCAGGAAGGTGGAGTTGGGTGCGGCCTCGCCACCTGCGCAGCCGGCCAAGCCCAACACGGCGGCGGCGCCCAGGACGGCAGCGGAGGCAATGCTGCGGCGGCGCGACAGGCTGGGTCGATCAAGTTCGGTCATTGTGTTTTCATTTCCCGGGGGCTACATTGCCCCACGCCATTGATTCATCCTCATCCAGGAGACACCGCATGCAGCGCCGCCAGTTTACCCAGTCCACCGCCGCCATCGGCCTGCTCATCCTGGCGGCCCACCAGCAGGCGCGGGCCTTGTCTCTGGGGGACCTCACCGAGGGCGACGCCACCCAGGGCATCAAGGTGGCGCTCGAGAAAGGCGCCTTGGCAGCCGTGGCCTTGTTGGGCAAGACCGATGGATTCCTGGGCAATCCAAAAGTTCGGATTCCCTTGCCCGGTTTTCTGGAAGATGCTTCCAAGCTGCTCAAGCTCACCGGCCAGGGCAAGCGGGTGGACGAGCTGGTCACCAGCATGAACCGCGCAGCCGAGGCGGCGGTGCCCATGGGCAAAGACCTGCTGGTGAATGCCGTGAAATCCATGAGCGTGACGGATGCCAAGAACATCCTGGGTGGTGGCGACAACTCGGTGACCCAGTTCTTTGCCGATAAAACCCGCACACCGCTGGGCGAACGGTTCCTGCCGGTGGTGACCAAGGCCACTGAGAAGGTCGGCTTGGCCAACCAGTACAACAAGGTGGCGGGCAAGGCGGCAGGCATCGGGCTGGTCAAGTCCGACGACGCCAACATCCAGAAGTACGTGACCGCCAAATCGCTCGATGGCCTCTACACCATCATCGGTGAAGAAGAGCGCAAGATCCGCCAGGACCCGGTGGGTACAGGCAGTGCGATTCTCAAGAAAGTATTTGGCGCCTTGAAATGAGCACAGGCTGACGTCCCGGGCTCAATTCTTTTTGAGCTTGCGGCGCGCCTCGAGCAAACGTGCGTTCAGGTATTCGCCAAAGAAGTCGGGCACGGCAATGCCCACCAGGCGTTCGGCGAGCTCTTGCCCGTCGGGTCCGAAAAACATCACGGTGGGCGTGAAACGCGCCTTCCAAGCCCGGGCCTGGTCGGCCGGCGTCGTGCTGTCGCCGGCAAAGCCTTGCAGGGTCGATTGCCGGTCCTGCACATCGACCTGCGCCGCCACCAACAAGCCCTCGCGCAGCATGGGCGCCAGGTAGCTGTTGCGCACCAGCTCGCAGAACACACAGCCCTTGAGCGTGGTCATGACCACCAGCGGCTCGCCGCGCGCGGCCGCGGCCAGGGCGGCGCCGCGCAGCGAGATGGGGGTGGGCAGGGACTGCGCAGCGGTGGCCATGGCGTTTGCGATCAGACAGCGCCGCTGCGCTGCAGCTCGGCGAGCCGCTCGGGGGTACCGCCCAGCCAGTCGGCCAACACCTCGGCCGTGTGCTGACCCAGCAGCGGTGGCGGAAGGTCGTTGCGCACTGGGGTGGCGCTGAGCTTGAGCGGGCTGGCGACCAGATCGACGCCGCCAGAGAGCGGGTGCTCCCAGCGTTGCACCATGCCGCGCGACAACACGTGTTCGTCGGCAAACACCTCGGCCAAGTTGTTGATGGGGCCGCAGGGCACCTTGGCCGCTTCCAGCGCGGCCAGCCAGTCGGTCTTGCTGCGGCTCTTGAGGATGGCTTCCAGCAGCGGCACCAGCACTGCGCGGTGGCGCACCCGGTTCTGGTTCTGCGCAAAGCGCACGTCGCTTGCCAGTTCCGGTCGGCCGGCCACCGCACAAAACTTCGCGAACTGGCCGTCGTTGCCCACCGCCAGGATGATGTGTTGCGCCTGACCCTGCGCGTCGGGTGCGACTTCAAACACCTGGTAAGGCACGATGTTGGCGTGGGCGTTGCCCGCGCGGCCAGGCACCTTGCCGTCCTCGCGGCCGCGCACCAGGTAATTTGCGCCCAGGTTGGCGAGCATGGCCACTTGCGTGTCGAGCAAGGCCATGTCGATGTGCTGGCCTTCGCCGGTGCGCTCGGCATGACGCAGCGCGGCCTGAATGGCCACCGTGGCGTACAGGCCGGTGAAAAGATCGGCCACCGCCACACCCACTTTTTGCGGGCCGCCACCGGGCAGGTCGTCGCGCTCGCCAGTCACGCTCATCAGGCCGCCCATGGCCTGGATGGCGAAGTCATAACCCGCACGTTCCTTGTATGGCCCGGTCTGACCGAAGCCGGTGATGGAGCAGTACACGAGTTTGGGGTTGAGGGCGTGCAGGCTCTCGAAGTCCAGCCCGTATCGGACCATGTCGCCAACTTTGTAGTTCTCCACGAACACGTCGGCTTTGGCAGCGAGTTCGCGAATCAGCGCCTGGCCCGCAGGTGTGGCGATGTCGCAGGTGATGGATCGCTTGTTGCGGTTGGCGCCGAGGTAGTAGGCGGCCTCGGCTGTGTCGGTGCCGTCTCGCCCGCGCAGGAAGGGCGGGCCCCAGCCGCGTGTGTCGTCACCACCGGGGTGGTTGTCGGCGGGCGGACGCTCCACCTTCACCACATCGGCGCCCAGATCGGCCAGGGTTTGCGTGCACCAGGGGCCCGCGAGCACGCGGGACAAATCGAGTATGCGGATACCATCCAGAGCATTCATGTTGCCATTGTGCGTGAGGCCGCCGCGCCTGCGGTGTCGCGGCAGCGGCGGACCCATTTTCATCCCATGTTTTCAATCCACTTCCATTGCGCCAGGCGGTGCTGCGGGCCTTTTGCCGCCGTGTGTCTGTTGGCGCTGGCCGGCTGTTACCCCACCTTCAACTGGCGCGAGTTGCGGCCTGAGGGCACACCGCTGCAGGCGCTGCTGCCGTGCAAGCCGGAGACGGCGGAGCGCACGGTGCCGCTGGGCGGGGCGCCCACGGTGCTGCACATGAACAGCTGCAAGGCGGGAGAGCTCACCTTTGCGCTGGCGTGGGCCAACGCCACCGACGCTGCCGCCGCGCCCGTCCTGTTGAGCGATTGGCAGCGTGCGTCGCTGGCGGCGATCCGCGTGGATCCCGCGAGGCAAACCGATCCGGCGCTCCGTTGGGCCGCCACCGTGACGGGTGCCTCGTCGGTGCAGGGCCTCGCCGCGCAAGGCACCAATCCGCAAGGCCAGCCCGTGCGCGCACGGGCTGTGTACTTTGTGCGTGGCGCGCAGGTGTTCCAGGCGGCGATCTACGGCGCGGCCGGCGACGAAGTCAGCACCACTTTTTTTGATGGACTCAAGCTGCCATGACCGGTGAGCCGGCACACGCCCACAACGACGCATTGGGCAAGCGCGCAGCGGTCATTGTCTTCCTGACGTTTGCCATCACGTATTTCCTCTCGGCCCTGGTGCGCGCCATCACCGCCACGCTCTCGCCCACGTTGAGCGTGGAGCTCGACCTCGACGCTGGTGACCTCGGCCTTTTGGCGGGTGGTTACTTCCTGGGCTTTGCGCTCACGCAGCTTCCGCTGGGCAACTGGCTCGATCGCCACGGGCCGCGCCAAGTGATCCTGGCGTTTTTGACGGTGGCTGTTTTCGGCTGCATGGCATTTGCGCTGGCCACGAGTTTTTCGGGCCTGCTGGCCGCACGCGTGCTCACCGGCATGGGCGTGAGCGCCTGCCTCATGGCCCCGCTCACCGGCTTTCGCCGCTGGCTCACGCCTGCCACACAACTGCGCGCGAACTCCTGGATGCTCATGACCGGCTCGCTGGGCATGGTGGCTGCCACCTTGCCGGTGCAGTGGCTCATGCCTTACACCGGCTGGCGCGGGCTGTTCTGGCTGCTGGCCGGGCTGATCGCGCTGTCGATGGTGGGGCTGGCGCTTGCCGTGCCGCGCTGGCGCCAGCCGACCGTGCCAGCACTGCAGGACACGCCGGCAAACACCCGGGGTTATGGATTCATCTGGCGCAACCCTTATTTCCGCCAGATGCTGCCCATCGGCTTTGTCAACTACGGCGGCATGGTCGCGGTGCAGACACTGTGGGCCGGGCCCTGGATGGTGAAAGTGGCGCTCTACACGCCGCAGCAAGCGGCGGCCGGCCTGTTCGGCATCAACCTTTCGATGCTTTGCACCTTCTGGCTCTGGGGTGTGCTCAACCCCCACCTGGCGCGGCGCGGCCTTCGGCCGGAGCGACTGATTGCCTGGGGGCTGCCTTTGAGCTTTGTGGTGCTGGCCGCCATCGTGTGGCTCGGCGAGGGCGCGGGCTGGGAGCTGTGGGCGCTCTTCTGTGTGACCAGCACCTTTGTGTCGCTGTCTCAGCCCGCCGTGGCGCTGGCCTTGCCACCCGAGGCCGCCGGGCGTGCCTTGTCGGCCTACAACCTGGCCATCTTCGGAGGTGTGTTCGGTGTGCAGTGGGGCATCGGCCTCTTGATCGAGGCGCTTGGCGTTTTCGGCTGGAGCGAGCCGGTTCGTTACCGCGGCGCCATCGCGGTCTTCGGCGTGTGTTGCGTGTTCGCCTACCTGGCTTTCTGGCGCGCATGGCGAGCCCGTCAGACAGCGCAGGCCAGCTAAACTGCATCCATGAACGGCATCCTCATCATCGCGCACGCGCCCCTGGCCTCAGCCTTGCGCCAGTGCGTCATGCATGTGTTTCCCGACAGTGCCGAGGCCGTCTCGGCACTGGATGTCCAACCCAACGTACCGCCCGAAGAATCGCTGGCCCAGGCGCGCGCGCTCATGCGCCAGATGCACCTGCCGCAAACCTTGGTGGTGACCGACGTGTTCGGCGCCACGCCGTGCAATGTGGCGCAGAAACTCATCGACGGCATCAATTCCAAGTTGATCACCGGCGTGAACCTGCCCATGCTGCTGCGCACCGTGTCGTACCGACACGAA
>JANPKR010000003.1:0-1815 GCA_031426175.1 Hydrogenophaga sp.
CTGAAAGCCATCGAAGCGCCCCTGCGCGAAATCGTGGCCAACGCCGGTGGCGAGCCATCGGTGGTGGTCAACGCCATCCTGGCTGGCAAGGGCAACTACGGCTTCAACGCCGCCAACGACACCTACGGCGACATGATCGAGATGGGCATTCTGGACCCCACGAAGGTGACCCGTACCGCGCTGCAGAACGCTGCTTCGGTGTCCAGCCTGATGCTGACCACCGAAGCGATGGTGGCCGAGTCCCCGAAGGATGACGCACCTGCCATGGGTGGCGGCGGCATGGGTGGCATGGGCGACATGGGCGGCATGGGCATGTAATTGCTCCTTGCCTGAGACGCCATGCCGGCGTTGCAAGGGCTTGCCGTGGCGCTGCCACTGTCTACGCCCTTGCGCCTTGGCCTGGCGCCTCATGCTGCGTCGTAGGTGCACCAAGATGCGCCAACCGACTCCCAAGAAAAAACCCCGCGAGGCGACTCGCGGGGTTTTTTCATTGCGTCGTCAGTCTTCGATCGTTCGCCGACCCAAAGCGTGGGCGCCCGGGTGGGCCGGAAGGCGATTTGCTGACGCGAAGCGGCTGATGAGCTGTCCGGCCCACCCGGGCACCCACGCGCTCCGGGCCAAAGAAACTCAGCGCATCAAGGCTTCCAGCTTGATGGTGTCAGCCACAAAAGCCCGGATGCCTTCGGACAGCTTCTCGGTAGCCATGGCGTCCTCGTTCAAGGCAAACCGGAAGCTGGCTTCGTCGTGGGTCACAAAAGGAATGTCCATGGCTTTCGCAGCCTCAGCGTCCAGCGCTCGACCCAAGGGCGCCTCGCTCGCGGCCAGCTGGGCGAGCAACTCGGGGCTGATGGTCAGCAGGTCGCAGCCGGCCAGCGCCGTGATCTGGCCCACGTTTCGGAAGCTCGCGCCCATCACCTCGGTGGCGATGCCGTGCTTCTTGTAGAACTCGTAGATGGCGCGCACCGATCGCACGCCTGGGTCGTTGGCGCCGGCCATCGCGGCCTCGTCCCAACCTGCACCAGCCGACTTTTTGTACCAGTCGTAGATACGGCCTACGAAGGGTGAGATCAATTGCACCTTGACCTGCCCGCAGGCCACCGCCTGGGCGAAGGAAAACAGCAACGTGAGGTTGGTGTGGATGCCGTCGCGCTCCAGCCGCGCGGCAGCCTGGATGCCCTCCCAAGTGGACGCGATCTTGATCAGGACGCGCTCCACATGAACACCCTCACCCTGGTACAGCTCGATGATGCGGTGAGCGCGCGTCACGGTGGCCTCGGTGTCGAAACTCAGCCGGGCATCCACTTCGGTGGACACACGGCCCGGAATCAGCCGCAGGATCTCGCAGCCGAAGCGCACAAGCAAACGGTTCGTCACCTCGTCCAGCCCACGCGCGCCGTACTGCGCCACAGCGTCCTTCAACAGGTGCGCGTACTCGGGCTTTTGCACCGCCTTGAGGATGAGCGAGGGATTGGTCGTGGCGTCTTGCGGAGCAAACGCCGCGATCTGTTTGAAGTCGCCGGTGTCGGCCACCACGGTGGTGAATTGTTTGAGGGCGTCGAGCTGGTTCATGGCACACATTATCGAACAGCTCAGGTAATAAAATTTCACCCTCCGCTGTAACCAGGTGCTCGCCATGCTCGACCGGATCAAAGCCTCCCTGCCCTCGCTGGCGCCCGCCGAGCAACGCGTGGCCAAGCTCGTGCTGCTGGACCCGCGCACCTTCGCCAGCCTGCCCGTGACCGAGCTGGCCGACCGCGCCCACGTGAGCAAGCCCACCGTGGTGCGCTTCTGCCGCAGCATGGGCTACGACGGCCT
>JANPKR010000004.1:0-1971 GCA_031426175.1 Hydrogenophaga sp.
AGCCACATTCCGCAAGGCTCGAGCGTGATCAACTTCCTGCGCATGCTCGGCGGCGCGGCGGGGGTGAGCCTGTGCGGCATCGTGCTTGAGTGGCGGGTGGCGGCGCACGGTGCGCTGCTGGACACCGGCCCCGCCAGCCCGGCGCGCATGGCGGCGTTTGACGAAACCTTTTTGATGCTGGCGGCGATCTGTGCGCTGGCGCTGGTGGCGGCGCTGAAACTGCGCGACCGCTGAAAAGCGGTCGCGGGTGGGGTGCGGTTGGCGTGACTGCTCAGTGCAGCAGCGTCATGGGCTTGCTGGGCAGCTCGTCCGACGAGTAATCGGGGTGGTTGTCCACAAAGAAGCGCAGCTTCTGGTCCAGGCGGCCGATGCGGGTGTTGGCCACGCTCTCGCAGTGGTGTTTGGAGATCAGGCCGAACAGCTTGCTGCGCAGGAACCAGAGGTCCTTGGGGCTTTGGCAAGACAGCAGCGCAGCGTGGATGCGCACGCGGGTCGGGTCCTGGATGTCGGCCATCGCGGCATGAAACTCATCCACCAGAAAATCCAGCTCCAGGACCTGCGTGTCGTGGTACGGAACCTTTTTGCTTTTGCCCATCCAGGCCAGCCAGGAAAACATGCAGTGCTCCGTTCGAGGTGTTCGGGGTAAGGGGAACCGTTCCCCGGATACATCCCATGCATCGTCATGTGGGGGGCGTTCTTGAGCAATGACAGCACCGAAAACGGCCGCTTGCGACGAGCGGTCGGGCGTGTCAGCCGATGGTGGTGGTCGAAGCGGAATGCACGGTCAAGCGATCATTCGAAAGCACTCACCACCCGCAACACCTCTTCGCCGTAAGCCTCCCGCTTTTTGACTCCGAGGCCGGCGATGCCGTCCAGATCGGCCAAGGTGCGGGGTTGGCGGGCGGCGATCGCGCGCAAGGTCGCGTCGTGAAAGATCACGAACGCGGGCAGGTTGTGCTCTTTGGCCACGCCGGCCCGCCAGGCTTTGAGCGCGTCCAGGGCGTCGCGCGCGGCCAGGGTCAACGGCTGGCCGTCGTCCGCCACGGCGGCACGGGCGCTGCGCGGGCGGCTGGTGCGACCGGGGCCAGCGGCCTTTTCGGCCAGCGACTTGAGCCAGACGGCGCTCTGGCCCTTCAAGATCTCGCGCGCCGCGTCCTGCAGGTGCAGGGTGTTGTAGTGCGCCGCGTCCACCTGCACCGCCTCACGGGCGATCAACTGGCGCAAGAGTGCGCGCCACTGCGTCTCGGACAGGTCGGCGCCGATGCCGAAGGTGGAGAGCTTGTCGTGCCCGTGCTGCGTCACCTTCTCGGTGACCTTGCCACGCAGGATGTCCATGATGTGGCCAGCACCAAAGGCCGTGCCGCTGGACTGCTGCACACGGTAGATGCACGACAGCAGCTTGCGCGCAGACTCGGTGGCGTCAAAGAGCTGCGGCGGGTGCAGGCAGTTGTCGCAGTTGCCGCAGGGTTCGCTCTCTTCTCCAAAGTACGAGAGCAGCCGGACACGCCGGCAGTCGCTGGCTTCCGCCAGGGTCAGCAGCGCGTCGAGTTTGCCGCGCATCACCTGCTTGAATTCTTCGGCCGCCGGGCTCTCGTCGATCATGCGGCGCTGGTTCACCACGTCCTGCAAGCCGTAGGCCATCCACGCGTTGGCCGGCTCACCGTCTCGCCCGGCGCGCCCGGTTTCCTGGTAGTAGCCCTCGATGTTCTTGGGCATGTCCAGGTGAGCCACAAAACGCACGTCGGGCTTGTCGATACCCATGCCGAACGCGATGGTGGCGACCATGATCAGGCCCTCTTCGCGCAGGAAGCGGTCCTGGTGTTTCTGCCGCACAGCCGCGTCCAGGCCGGCGTGGTACGGCAGTGCGTTGAGGCCGGCGTCGCACAGCAGCTTGGCCACCTCTTCCACGCGGCGGCGCGACTGGCAGTACACGATGCCGGCGTCGTGCTCGTCGCCGCTGGTGTGTTCGTC
>JANPKR010000005.1:0-8613 GCA_031426175.1 Hydrogenophaga sp.
GTAGGGCAGCACGGCGGGAAACAGGATCTTGGTGAAGATCTTCCACTCGCTCAGGTTGAGCACGCGCGCCACGTTCATGTAGTCCTGCGGCACGCGCTGCACGCCCACCGCGGTGTTGATGATCATGGGCCAGATGGAGCAGATGAAGATGGTCCAGATGGCCGCCGGGTTGGCGCCTTTGAAGACCAGCAGGCCGATGGGCAACCACGCCAGAGGGGACACCGGGCGCAGCAGGCTGATGAGCGGATTGAACATGCGGCTGAGAAATTCAAAGCGGCCGATGGCAAAGCCCGCCGGAATGCCGACCGCTGCGGCCAGACCGAAGCCGATGGCCACGCGCTGCAACGACATGAGCACGTTCCAGCCCACGCCCTGGTCGTTCGGACCCACCTGATAGAAAGGATCGGAGAACACCTCGACCGCCTGCTTCCAGGTTTCCAGCGGCGTGGGAATGCCGCTGGCGCCGTTGCCGGCCACCACCGCCCACACGGTGACGAGGAACACGAGGCCCAGCACTGGCGGCAGCACGCTGGCCCACAGAAAGCGCAGGTCCAAGCCGCGCTTGACCTGCACCAATGGCGCAGGCGCCGGCCGGGGTACCGCAGCGACTGCGGCTGGGTTGATCGGCTCGGCCTTGGTGGTGGAGGCCACCTCCAGAGGCGAATGAAAAACGGCACTGACCATGGTGTTTCTCCCTTGCGGCGGCCTGATCAGGCTGCGTTGATCTTGAAGCTGTCGGCGTATTTGGCGGGGTCCTTGCCGTCCCACACCACACCGTCCATGAACTTCGAGCTGCGCATCTCCGACTTGGGCAACGAGGTCTTGCTTGCAGCGGCCGCCTGCTTGTAGATGTCGATGCGGTTGACCTGTTTGGCCACGGCCAGGTAGTCGGGGTGCGACTTCAGCAAGCCCCAGCGCTTGTGTTGCGTGAGGAACCACATGCCGTCGCTCAGGTAGGGGAAGTTCGCCGCGCCGTCGCTGTAGAACTTCATGTGGTTGGGGTCGTCCCAGGTCTTGCCCATGCCGTTCTGGTAGCGGCCCAGGATGCGCTGGTTGATGGCGTCCACGCTGGTGTTCACATACGAGCGCTGCGAGATCGTCTCGGCCATCTTGTTCTTGTTCTGCAGGCCGGCGTCGATCCACTTGCCTGCTTCCAGAATGGCAGCGGTCACGGCGCGCGCGGTGTTGGGGTTCTTTTGCACGAACTCGGCCGTGGTGCCCAGCACCTTCTCGGGGTGGTCTTTCCAGATGTCCTGGGTGGTGTTGGCCGTGATGCCGATGCCGTCCATGATGGCGCGGTGGTTCCAGGGCTCGCCCACGCAGAAGCCGTCCATGTTGCCCACGCGCATGTTGGCCACCATTTGCGGTGGTGGCACCACGATGGCGCGCGCGTCCTTCATCGGGTCGATGCCGGCGGCGGCCAGCCAGTAGTAGAGCCACATGGCGTGCGTGCCGGTGGGGAAGGTCTGCGCGAAGGTGTATTCGCGCTTTTCAGTGGCCATGAGCTTGGCCAGCGAGGGGCCGTCCACCGCGCCTTTTTCAGCCAGCTTTTTGGACAACGTGATGGCCTGACCGTTCTGGTTCAGGTTCATCAGGATGGCCATGTCCTTCTTCGGGCCGGCGGTGCCCAGCTGCAGACCGTAGATCAGGCCGTAGAGCACGTGTGCCATGTCGAGTTCGCCGTTGACCAGCTTGTCGCGCACACCGGCCCAGCTGGCTTCCTTGGTCGGGACGATCTTCACGCCGTACTTCTTGTCGATGCCGAGTTCGGCGGCCATCACCACGCTGGCGCAGTCGGTCAGCGGGATGAAACCGATCTTCACCTCGGTCTTTTCAGGTGCGTCGGAGCCGGCGGCCCACACGCCGCTGTGGCCCAGTGTGGAGAAGAAGGTGGCAGCGCCGATGGCGGTGCTTTTTTTGATGAAGTCGCGCCGCGATGCTGCGGCGGATTCGGCGGTCGTGTCGGCCAAAGCCTGGGGAACGGTGGCGCCGGGGGTGTCTGCGTTCATGTCCAACTCCTTGCTGATGAAAAAACCGGATCCCCAAAGCACAACGGCGCCCATTTCCACGCCTGCGAATCGCAAACCGGAAATGGACGCCGTTGTCCAGTGTCGGGGTGACTGTTGAAAGCCGGACCGCCATTGGCCCGATTTCCTGTGTCATCCTTCAAGCAGGTTGTGTGCCAGCGTCAAGGTGAGCGCGGAGACCGCCCGCTCTGGATGAAAAGCCCTTGATTTACAACGGGATACCCGTTGGGAAGCGCGGCGAACCGAATGGTTTGGAGGTCGCCTTGCGCATTCTCTGGGCGTCAAACTGGTGCGCGGCGCCGCCCATGGCCCGAATTGATGCACCGCAACAGAGAACCCCCTCAGCGTGGGCGTTCGGGCAGCACGTCGGCCATGGCGAGCACAGCCTCGGCCACCTCGATCAGCCGGCGGTTCTGGTTCATCGCCATCTGGCGCATGGTTTTGTGCGCTTCTTCTTCACTCAGGTGGCGGTGCGCCATGAGCAGGCCCTTGGCGCGCTCGATCAGTTTGCGCTCGTTGAGGCTGGCCCGCACGGTGTCGAGTTCTTCGCTCATGGTCTGCAGACGCCGCGCCTGTTCATGCACCAGTTCCAGGATCGAGCGCTCCAGGTGCAGGCCATAGCCTTGTGTTGCGGTGCTGAAGCCGGCGGCGTCGCGTGCGCGCGGCGACTGGAAGAACGACAAGGCGTCCGCTGCGCTCGCCGGTCCCAGCTCCAGCGCGTGAAAGCGGGTCAGCTCGGCATTGGCCGCTGCGATCTTCTGCTCGCAGGCTTGCAGCAGGTCCAGCGCCAGCCGGTCTTCGACCGCCTTCATGCGGTCGATGCGCCGGCTGCAACAGTCGAACCACGCTTGGCTCACCTGGGCATTGAGCGGCGAACCGTGGGGCGCCGTGCACAGCACGCGGCGCAATCGCTCCAGCTCGGCCAGCATGGCGCTGGCCTGGGTGGTGTTCCACAGCTCGACCACCTGGGGGGTCGAGAACTCGGCGAACACTTCAAGGCAGCGCTCCTGAGATTCGATCAGGTGCAGCAGACGCTGCTGTTCTTCGGTCACGGCGCGGCCAGCGGCAAACAGCACCGAACCCGCCGCGCGTTCCTGACCAGCGAACTCCTTGCCCTGCATGAAGTTGAACAAGGCCACGAGCAGGCGCGAGATTTCGGGGTCGCTGGCGCTGTCCGCCGCTTCGAACACCACGGCCAGCAGACCGGAGATCAACCGAACATAGGCTTCGGTGGCCTGTTGTGGCGTCCATGCCAGCGCCTGCACCTGCTCGCGCAACCCGTCCAGCGCATCCAGCCCGTGCAGCACATAAGCGATGCGGCTGAAGAGGCGAGCACCGTTGCCCACCAGGGCCGACTCGGTATCCAGTTCGTCGAAGCAGGCGCGCAGCTCGGCCTCGATCTGCCGGCATTCGGCGATCTGCTGGTCTCGCACCACACCGAAGCGCGCCCCTTGCGAGCCGAGGAACAGGTTGGACAGACCCCGCTCGCGCTGCAGGCCGTGCACCTGACGCCCTGTCACGTTCACCAGCGCGCTGGTGAGCGCGAGCTGTTGCAGTTCGGCGATTTCGCAGCGTTTGGCTGCCACCAGAAAGTTCAGGCCCGATTTCATGTGCGCGACGTTGTTGCAAGCATCCCCGGATCGCGAGCAACAAACATGCCGCCCGTACACTCGAACCATGCTGATTTTGGGAATCGAGTCGTCTTGCGACGAAACCGGCGTCGCCCTGGTGGACGCCAGCGGCGGCCAGACGCCGCGGCTGCTGGGCGATGCGCTGCACAGCCAGATCGAGATGCACCGCGCCTTTGGTGGCGTGGTGCCCGAGCTCGCCAGCCGCGACCACATCCGCCGCGTGCTTCCTCTCACCGACGCGGTGCTGGCGCAGGCCGGTCTGCCACTGTCGGCCGTGGACGCGGTGGCCTACACCCGTGGCCCTGGCCTGGCCGGCGCGCTGCTGGTGGGTTCGGGCGTGGCCTGCGCGCTGGGCTTTGCGCTGGGCAAGCCCGTGATTGGCGTGCACCACCTCGAAGGGCATTTGCTCTCGCCATTTCTGAGCGCCGACCCGCCAGAGTTCCCGTTTGTGGCCTTGCTCGTCTCGGGCGGTCACAGCCAGCTGATGCGGGTGGACGGCGTGGGGCGCTACACCTTGCTGGGTGAGACCATCGACGACGCGGCTGGCGAAGCGTTCGACAAATCGGCCAAGCTGCTCGGCCTGGGTTACCCGGGTGGCCCGGCCCTGGCCCGCCTGGCGCTGCAGGGCAACGCCCAGGCCTACAAGTTTCCACGCCCGCTGCTGCACAGCGGCGACCTCGATTTTTCCTTTGCCGGCCTCAAAACCGCCGTGCTGACCCAGGTCAAACGGCTGGCCCACGCCAGCCTGGATGGCCCGGCCACCTTGCACCTGGCCGATCCGCTCACGCCACAACAAAAAGCCGATGTGGCCGCCAGTGTGCAGGCCGCCATCGTCGAGGTGCTGGTGAAGAAGTCCATGGCGGCGGTGCACCAGAGCGGCCTGCGCCGCCTGGTGGTGGCCGGCGGCGTGGGCGCCAACACCTCGTTGCGTGAGCAATTGGGTGCGGCCTGCGCCAAGGCCGGTGTGCGCGTGCATTACCCCGAGCTGCACCTGTGCACCGACAACGGCGCCATGATCGCGCTGGCCGGTGGCATGCGTGTGCAGGCCGGGTTGGTTCAAATCGACCGTGCCGAGAGCCATGGTTACAGCTTCGATGTGAAGCCACGCTGGCCTCTCGCCGATCTGGCCACGATCTCCTGACTTTATCTTGGCGGCCTCAACCGCGATTCCTTCCCTCATGAAAAACAAGCTTGATTTCTTGAAGTCCGCGCGCCGACGCGTTTTCGTTGCCGCCATGGGCGCTGTGTTTGTTGCACCGTCGGTCCTCGCCCAGGCGCCTGCACCCATCCGCATCGCCATGATCGAAGGTCTGTCCGGCCCGATCGCCAACACCGGCGAAGCCGTTTACCGCAACCTGGTCTGGGCCACCGAGCGGGTGAATGCGCGCGGCGGTGTGAAACTGCCCGGCGGCAGCCGCCCGCTCCTGATCGAACGTTTCGACAGCAAGGGCCAGACCGAAGAGGCGCTGTCGGCGCTGCGCCTGGCCGTGGACCGCGACATCACCATCGTCGCGCAGGGCAACTCGTCGGCCGCGGCCAGTGCGCTGATCGAGGCCATCAACAAACACAACGAGCGCGAGCCGGCGCGCCAGATGCTGTTCCTCAACTACTCGGCGGTGGACCCGGTGCTGACCAACGAAAAATGCAGCTTTTGGCATTTTCGGTTTGACGCCCACGCCGACATGCGCATGAGCGCACTCATGAGCGTGCTGAGGGAAGACAAGCAGCTCAAGAACATCTACCTGATCGGTCAGGACTACAGTTTTGGCCAGGCCGTGCTGCGCGAAGGCCGCAACCAGCTCGCCGCGCAGCGGCCCGACGTGAAGATCGTCGGCGAGGAATTGCATCCCATGGCCCGCGTGAAGGACTTTCTTCCCTACGCCACCAAGATCAAGGCCAGTGGTGCGCAGGCCGTGCTCACCGGCAACTGGGGCAACGACCTCACGCTCCTGGTGAAGGCCGCGCGCGAGGTGGGGTTTGAGGGCACCTTCTACACCTTCTACGGCAACGCCCTGGGCGCTCCCGCTGCGATGGGTGAGGCCGGCATCGGCAAGGTGATTGCGGTGGCCGACTGGTTTCCCAACGTGCCCACGCGCGAGTCCGAAGGGTTCTACCAATCGTTCCGCCAGCGCTTCCCGAACCCGGCCGACGACTACGTGCACATGCGCATGCAACTCATGATCGAGTCGCTGGCGCAGGCCATCGAGCGCGCGGGTGCCGCCGGCGCGGTCAACGCCGCCAGCATTGCCGCCCAGCTGGAGAAAGCCGAAGTCACGCTGGCCGGCCAGACCGCCCGCATGCGCGCCGCCGACCACCAGTTTCAGCAACCGCTGGCGGTGGCCGTCATGGACCGCCAGGGCGCTCCCGGCGCAAAGTTCGACGTGGAGGGCTCGGGTTACGGCTTCCGCGTCATCCGCAACCTGGCGCCCCAACAAGCCGAACAGCCCCACCGCTGCAACATGGTCCGACCCTGATGTCTCAAATCGCATCCTTCATGCGCCCCGTGGTCGAGAACCTCGAAGCCTCCCGCATCCGCGAAGTGGCCAACGAAGGCCTGGGGCGCGACAGCGTGCTCAAGTTCTGGTTTGGCGAAAGTGACGAGGTCACGCCCAGCTTCATCCGCGAAGCCGCCATGGCCTCGCTGCAGTCGGGCGAAACCTTCTACGCGCACAACCTCGGCCTGCCCGAGTTGCGCGAGGCGCTCGCGGTCTACACCGACGCGCTGCACCCCGGGCGAGGTGCAGCACACTGGACGGACCGGCTGGCCGTCACCTCGGGCGGCGTGAACGGCCTGATGCTGGCGTCGCAGGCGCTGGTGGCAGCGGGCGACGAGGTGGTGGTGGTCACGCCCGCCTGGCCCAACCTGGTGGCGCAGCCGCAGATCATGGGCGCGACCGTCAAAAGCGTGCCGCTGCACGTGCTCACCGACGGACCGCGCGCCGGCGCCTGGGCGCTGGACATGGACGCCTTGCTGTCGGCCATCACGCCGGCCACACGAATGCTCATCGTCAACGCGCCGAACAATCCGACCGGCTGGACCCTGACCCGCGATGAGCAGGCCATCATCCTTGCGCACTGCCGGCGTACCGGCACCTGGATTCTGGCCGACGAGGTGTACGAGCGGCTGTACTACGCGGGCGACAGCCCGAACGGAGCAGCGCCCAGCTTCCTGGATGTGGCCGAGCCCGATGACCGGGTTGTGGTGGCCCACAGTTTCTCCAAGAGTTTCCTCATGACCGGCTGGCGCCTGGGCTGGCTGGTGATGCCCGCCGCGCTCACGCCCGCCATGGGCAAGCTGATCGAATTCAACACCTCGTGCGCGCCGGTGTTTGTGCAGCGTGGGGCCACGGTGGCGCTGAAGCGCGGCGCGGAGGTCACACCCGCCCTGGTGGCCCACCTCAAAACCTGCCGCGACACGCTGCTGCCGCTGCTGCGCGCCGTGCCCGGCGTGACAGTGGCCGAGCCGCTGGGCGGCATGTACGCCTTTTTTTCGCTGCATGGCCACGACGACTGTCTGGACGTGGCCAAACGGCTGGTGCGCGAGGCCGGCATTGGCCTGGCGCCCGGCAGCGCCTTCAGCCCGGAAGCCGCCGGCTGGCTGCGATGGTGCTTCGCCAGCCGCGACACGCGCCGGCTGGAAGAGGGCGTTGAACGGCTGCGTCACTGGATCGCAGCCCAGCCAGGTCGCAGCACTTGACGCCTTCTGCCCTATAATCCGAGGTTGCCGTTCGAAAGGACAGCATACCCACGCCCGATGCGGCGGCCGGCCCTGGAGCAACTGCCCGAGCCGATTCGCTGCGCCGGGACGCATGTAACCCCAAGGAAGTTTCCATGATTGCCCAATCCATCAAAGCCGAAGTCGTCGCGGCCAACGCCCGCGCCGCCAATGACACCGGCAGCCCAGAAGTGCAGGTCGCCATCCTGACCGCACGCATCAACGAACTGACCCCCCACTTCAAGACGCACGCCAAAGACCACCACGGCCGTCGCGGTCTGCTGCGCATGGTGAGCCGCCGCCGCAAACTGCTGGATTACTTGAAGTCCAAAGACGCCCAGCGTTACGTTGCGCTGATCGCCAAACTGGGTCTGCGCAAATAATTGAGCCCGGGTTGACACAGAAAACGCCTGAGTTGGTTCGCTGGCTCGGGCGTTTTTTGCTTTTTTGACCCCTTTTTTTGATTCCGGAGCATTGATCACAGAGCGAAGCTGTGTCATTCCAAGCGGGTTGAGCGCCATCGGCGAAACGCTCAATCCACCTGGAATGGCATCGTGTTCTGGGTTGTGTTTCCGGGTTTTGTGCGGGTCTGCCGCACGCTGTGATTTCCGCCGGGTGGCGGAAAAAATTTCAGGAGATAAACCATGAGCATGTTCAATAAAGTCACCAAGACCTTCCAGTGGGGCCCCCACACGGTCACCATGGAAACCGGCGAAATCGCACGCCAGGCTACCGGCGCCGTGCTGGTCAACATCGACGACACCGTGGTGCTCGCCACCGTGGTCGCCAAGACCGAAGCCAAAGCCGGCCAGGACTTCTTCCCGCTGACCGTGGACTACACCGAAAAGTCGTACGCCGCCGGCAAGATCCCCGGCAGCTTCTTCAAGCGCGAGGGCCGCCCGAGCGAGCTCGAAACGCTGACCTGCCGCCTGATCGATCGTCCGATCCGTCCCCTCTTCCCCGAAGGTTTCTCCAACGAGGTGCAGGTGATCGTGCACGTGGTGAGCCTGAACCCCGAAGTGCAGGCCGACATCGCCGCCATGATCGCCACCTCGGCCGCCCTGTCGGTCAGCGGCATCCCGTTCAACGGCCCCATTGGCGCCGCGCGCGTGGGTTACATCAATGGCCAGTACGTTCTCAACCCCGGCCAAACGCAGCTCAAAGACAGCCAGCTCGACCTCGTGGTCGCGGGCACCGAGTCCGCCGTGCTGATGGTGGAATCCGAAGCCGACCAGCTGTC
>JANPKR010000006.1:0-7333 GCA_031426175.1 Hydrogenophaga sp.
TCTGGTGGCCGGCTCGTTGTTCGCCATGTTCGCCGGCATCTACTACTGGTTGCCCAAGTGGACCGGCGTGATGTACAGCGAAACGCGCGGCAAGATCCACTTCTGGTGGTCGATGATCTCGTTCAACATCACCTTCTTCCCAATGCACTTCCTGGGTCTGGCAGGCATGCCCCGCCGCTACGCCGACTACCCGATGCAGTTCGCCGATTTCAATGCCATCGCTTCGGTGGGCGCGTTTGGCTTCGGCATTGCACAGGTCTATTTCTTCCTGGCTGTGGTTGTGCCTGCCATGCGTGGCAAAGGGGAAAAAGCGCCGCAGAAGCCTTGGGAAGGCGCCGAAGGTCTGGAGTGGGAAGTGCCTTCGCCCGCACCATTCCACACCTTCGAGAACCCACCCAAGCTTGATATCACTGCCACCAAGGTGATTGGTTGATCCGATCATGGCCCGCAACATGACGCCCGAACAGAAGAAGCACAACCAGCGCCTGGGCTTGATCCTGGCCTCGATCGCGCTGGTTTTCTTCGTGGGATTTGTTGGCAAGATGGTGTTCTTGGGCGGCTGAAGCCCGGGCACCACAGAACACTGGAGCCAGATCGTGGGACTGCGCAGCGAAAACTTCAAGATGGTGGGCAAGCTCGGCGTGATCACGCTGGGCATGTTCGCCTTCGGCTATGCGCTGGTGCCGATCTACAACGCGATCTGCGAAGCGACCGGGATCAACATCCTGTCCTTGTCCGACCGGCAGATTCCGGGCGCCACGTCAAAGGCAGCGGCAAACACCCAGGTGGACACCAGCCGCACGATCACGGTGGAGTTCGATGTGAACAGCCGCGGTCCCTGGCACTTCAAGCCGTCTGTGCGTTCGCTGCAGGTGCATCCGGGCGAGCTGACCACGGTGATGTATGAGTTCCAGAACATCCAGAACCGCACCATGGCGGCCCAGGCGATTCCGAGCTATGCGCCCAAGCAGGCCATGGCCCACTTCAACAAGCTCGAGTGTTTCTGCTTCACGCAGTACACCCTGCAGGCGGGTGAGAAAAAGGAATGGCCTGTGGCCTTCGTGATTGACCCGCGCCTGCCCAAGGACGTGACCACGATCACCTTGTCCTACACCTTCTTCGAAGTCGGCGGCAAGGTGCCCGCGGCGCCCGCCGATGTGGCCTTTGAACCGGCAGTCACCGTGAAGCCGGACGGTGCCGTATGACCGAACCGTTGTACAAACGCAAGGGTTCCCTGGTCGGCACGGTCAAGGCCGTGCTCTGGGGCTTCCTGGGCGTTCGCCGCAACGCCGACTACCAGAGCGACATCGCCAGGCTCAACCCGCTGCACCTGATTGCGGTGGGTGTAGGCATGGCGTTCTTGTTCGTTCTGGCCCTGATCCTGTTGGTGAATTGGGTGGCGGGCTGAAGCCGCCGTTCACTTCGAGCCTTTTCTCATCATTCAAACAAGCGACAACACTGGAGTGAGCATGTCAGCAGCATCCCACGGCGCAACGCCCTATTACTACGTTCCCGGCCCCTCGCGGCACCCGGTGATGGCGGCGATCGGCCTTTTCTTCGTCATTCTGGGCGCAGGGCAGTGGATCAATGGTGCCGCCTGGGGGGCGTATTCGCTCGCCTTTGGCATGGTGTTCTGGCTGGTCGTGCTTTTCCAGTGGTTCCGCGAATCGGTGGTCGAGAGCGAGAGCGGCATGTACGGGCGCAAGATCGACCTGTCTTTCCGCTGGAGTATGAGCTGGTTCATATTTTCCGAAGTCATGTTCTTCGGCGCGTTCTTCACCGCGCTCTGGTGGGCCCGCGTGCACTCGGTACCGGCCTTGGGCGGTTTCGAGAACTCGCTGATCTGGCCTGACTTCACGGCCGTCTGGCCCAGCGTTCAGGCCGGTGCCACGGCTTCGCCCGGAGGCATCGTCGAGCCCTTCCAGACCATGGGCCCGTTCTGGTTGCCCACGATCAATACCGCATTGCTGCTCACCTCGGGCGTCACGCTGACCATTGCCCACCACGCTCTTCAGGGAGGCAACCGCGGCAAGACCATCGCGTTCATGTGGATGACGGTGTTGCTGGGTATCGTGTTCCTGATCGTCCAGGGCTACGAGTACTACCACGCCTACACCGACCTGAACCTCAAGCTCAGTTCCGGCATCTTCGGCTCCACCTTCTTCATGCTCACCGGCTTCCACGGTTTTCACGTGTTCGTGGGCATGCTGATGCTTCTCTTCATCACCCTGCGCCTGCAAAAAGGCCATTTCACCAAAGACCGCCATTTCGGCTTCGAAGGTGCGGCGTGGTACTGGCACTTTGTGGACGTGGTCTGGTTGGGCCTCTACATCCTCGTGTACTGGCTGTGAACGGAGCCCGGGTTGTGCTGCAACCCCGCATGGCTCAACAAAAAAGCGCCATCGGGCGCTTTTTTGTTGCTTCAGCAGAAGACCGGCAGATTGTTTGATCAGCGCTGCAGAGGCAGGCCGGTGGGCTGAATCCAGCCCATCAGGTAGCTGATGAGCACAACCACAAAGAGCAGGATGGAAAAGCCGACACGAAACGCCAGTGCCCTGGCCATGTGGTTCTTGCGGGGTGGGCTGCTTTCCAAGGCATTGTCGTTGGGTTGGCCGCCACGCATCATGAACACGAGGGCGGCACCCAGACTTCCGAGGATGGCGATGAAGGCCACGATCACCAGATATTTCATCCATCCAATTATCGCGGGAGCTGGCCTGCGAGGTGTGCGGCTGGGTACCGCTCCAGACACCGGAGCAGGGGCATGATGTCGGCGCGCATGCGGTTTGCCGTGGTTACCTTGGCCACCGTCTTCACCATGGCGGTCACCGCCTCGCTGGGCTTTTGGCAGCTTGACCGCGCCCGCCAGAAGCTGGCGCTTCAGGACCAGATCGACCAACGCGCCCAGCTTCCGGCTTGGCAGGCCGCCGATCTGTTGGGCGCAAGCGATGTGCTGGAGGGCTTGCACCGACCCGTGCGGCTCCGGGGGACGTGGGTTAATGAGGCCTCCGTGTTCCTGGACAACCGCCAGATGGGGGCCCGCAACGGCTTCATTCTGGTCACGCCGTTGAAGCTCCCTGGCAGCCCGCGCGCAGTGCTGGTGCAGCGGGGCTGGGTCCCGCGCGACTTCATTGACCGCAGCCGCGTGCCCACCATCGAGACCCCCTTGGGTGAGGTGCAGGTCGAGGGTCGTTTGGCCCCGCCACCGGGCAAGCTATACGAGCTGGGTGAGGCGGGCACGGGTGCGATCCGGCAAAATATCGATCTTGGCACTTTCGCCCTGGACACCGGTCTGAACCTGCTCGCCGTGTCGGTGCAGCAATCCGGTGCCTCCCCCGAAGGACTCTTGCGCGAATGGCCACGCGCCGCGGTCGGTGTCGACAGGCACCACGGCTATGCCTTCCAGTGGTTTGGCTTGTGCGCGCTGGCCGGCCTTCTCTATCTGTGGTTTCAATTCATTTCCCCCCGCCGAAAGCGCATCTCCCATGGCACAGACGCCCGATGAACCCCTGACCCTCACTGTGCACAGCCTGCCCCAGCTCGACCAGGGTGGTGCCGGGGCTGTGGTGAGTGCTCGCGCTGGTCGCTGGAAGCTGTTGGGCCTTGCGCTGGTGTGTGTGGCGCCGGTGGTGGCGTCCTACCTCACCTACTATGTGATCCGTCCCGAGGGCCGCCGCAACTACGGCGAGTTGATCGATCCGCAGCGCCCGTTGCCTGCCATCACGGCTGTCAATGCACAGGGCCAGTCCGTGCCCCTGGCGGCATTGAAAGACCAGTGGTTGTTGATCAGCGTGGGCGACAGCGCCTGCAACGAAGCCTGTCAGGAACATCTTCTGTTGCAGCGCCAACTGCGCGAAACCTTGGGTCGTGAAAAAGACCGGCTGGACTGGGTCTGGCTGCGAACCGGCGACACGCCACTGACCGAACCACTGAAGCAAGCCACCGCGGCTGCGCAGGTTTTGCAGATCGACACGCAAGCATTGACCGAATGGCTGCAGCCAGCGCCTGGCCAGAAGATCGAGGATCACCTCTATGTGGTCGATCCGCTGGGCAACTGGATGATGCGGTTCCCCGCCAGCATCGATCCCAAACAGGCCAAGCGTGACCTGGATCGTCTGCTGCGTGCCTCTGCTTTCTGGGACAAGGCGGGCAGGCTGAACTGACATGGACACCCAACCGCTCTACGACCTGGCTCCCATCGCCCGCATCATGTTGCTGGGTGTCGTGCTTGCACTCGGCCCGCTGGCCTGGGTGTGGGTGCGCAACCGCCATGCGCCGCCCGCGCAGCGCTTGCGTGTGCTCACGCTGGTCACGTTGTTCCTGACCTTCGATCTGGTGCTTTTCGGCGCCTTCACGCGCCTGACAGATTCGGGCCTGGGTTGCCCCGACTGGCCGGGCTGCTATGGCAGCGTGAGCCCGGTAGGCGCCAGCGCCGCCATTGCCGCTGCGCAGGAGGCCATGCCCACCGGCCCGGTCACGTTCTCCAAGGCCTGGATCGAGATGGTCCACCGGTATCTCGCCACCGCCGTGGGCGTGTTGATACTGGTTCTGGCGCTGGTGAGCTGGCTGGAGCGCAAGCGCCTGTCGGTGTCTTTCGTGTGGCCGCTGGTCACGCTGGTGTGGGTCTGCGTTCAAGGTGCGTTCGGCGCGCTCACGGTCACCATGAAGCTGTTCCCGGCCATCGTCACGTTGCATCTGCTGGGCGGGCTGGGTTTGCTGGCGCTGCTGCGTGCGCAGTCGGTGGCCTACCAGTTGGCCAGACCCGGCGACCGCGGGCCGATCGCACTGCCCGGGCGCCTGCGCATCGCACTGGTGGCGGTGACCGCGTTGCTCTGGCTGCAGATCGCGCTGGGTGGCTGGGTCAGCACCAACTACGCTGTGCTGGCCTGCAGCGAATTCCCCACGTGCCAAGGCAGCTGGTGGCCGAGCATGGACTTTCGCGAGGGCTTCACGCTGTGGCGCCACCTTGGGATGAACAGCGCGGGTGAGGCGATTGCCTTCCCGGCGCTCACCGCCATTCACTACGTGCACCGACTCATGGCCTTTGTGGTGCTGGGCGCCATGGTGTGGCTCGGCTGGCGCTTGTGGCGCGTGCCGGGCATGGGCCGTACCGCGCGCGCGCTGTGGTTGCTCGCACTTTGGCAGTTCGCCAGTGGCCTGACCAACGTGGTTCTCGACTGGCCCCTTCTCGCGGCGGTGGGCCACACGGCAGGCGCCGCCGCTCTGGTGATTGTCTTTACCGGCGCGCTCAGCGGTACGAGAAGCGCCGCACCCCGCCACGCAGAAGTCGCTGGCGTTGGTGCCATGAACATGTTCCGATCGAACCCATGAGCGCTGCTTCGTCTCCCTCCGTGACCGTCGCCTTGCCGTCGGTCTGGCGCCAGTACCACGCGCTGACCAAGCCGCGGGTGATCCAGCTCATCGTGTTCTGTGCTCTCATCGGCATGGTTCTGGCTGTGCCCGGTGTCCCCACCTGGGCGCAGGTGCAGCTCGCTGCCACCGCCTGCTTCGGCATCTGGCTGGTGGCCGGTGCGGCCGCTGCGTTCAACTGTGTGGTCGAGCAGCACATTGACGCCAAGATGAAGCGCACCGCCTGGCGCCCCACGGCCAAGGGGCAGCTCACCAATGGCAAGACGCTCTCGTTCTCGGCCGTTCTGTGCGCCGCTGGCTCGGCGGTGCTGTACCTTGCGGTCAACCCGCTGACCATGTGGCTGACCTTCGCGACCTTCGTGGGCTATGCGGTGGTCTACACCGTGATCCTCAAGCCGCTGACGCCGCAGAACATCGTGATCGGTGGTGCATCGGGGGCCATGCCGCCGGTGCTGGGTTGGGCCGCCATGACGGGTGTGGTTTCGCCCGAGGCCCTGATCCTGTTCCTCATCATCTTCCTCTGGACGCCACCGCACTTCTGGGCGCTGGCGCTCTACCGCGTGGAGGATTACCGCAAGTCGGGCTTGCCCATGCTGCCGGTCACGCACGGCTCTGAATTCACGCGGCTGCAGATCCTGCTCTACACCTTTGTGCTGTTCGCCGCCTGTCTCATGCCTTTCATGATGCGCATGAGCAGCTGGTTCTATCTGGCCAGCGCCATTGCATTGAGCATCGGCTTCTGCGGCTACGCCTGGGCGCTGTGGCGCAACTACTCCGACGCACTCGCCCGCAAGACCTTCCGTTTCTCATTGATCCATTTGTCGCTGCTGTTCGCTGCGCTGTTGATCGACCACTACCTGTGACCGCCATGTCTTCCCGCACCGCACTCACCCGCCGCCATCTCTTGGGCGCCACGCTCGGCGTCACAGGTCTCTTCATCGCCGGCTGCAGCGAACCGGCCGCCAGCTTCTCCGGCATCGACATCACCGGCGCGGACTATGCCACCGGGTTCTCATTGACCGACCACAACGGTCAGCCGCGCACATTGGCCGACTTCAAGGGCAAGGTCGTTGTGCTGTTCTTCGGTTTCACGCAGTGCCCCGATGTGTGCCCCACCACGATGACCGAACTGGCCGAAGCCAAGCGCTTGCTGGGTGCCGATGGTGAACGGCTGCAGGGCCTGTTCGTGAGCATCGACCCCGAGCGCGACACGCCCGAGGTCATGAAGCAGTACATGGCCAGTTTCGACCCCGGCTTTCTCGCGCTGTACGCCGCGCCCGACGCACTGCCTGCGTTGGCCAAGAGCTACAAGATGTACTACAAGAAGGTTGATGGACCCACGCCCACCAGCTACACCATGGACCACTCGGCCGGCAGCTATGTGTACGACACACAGGGTCGTATCCGCCTGTACCACCGCTACGGCAGCGGGGCGCCTGCACTTGCTGCCGACTTGAAGAAGTTGCTGGCCGGTTGAGACCCCTTGCATCCCAAAAAGAACAGCGCCCTTGGGTGCTGTTTTTGTTGGAGCTTGTCGCGCTCAGTCGACCTTGGCGCCGCTGAGCTTGACCAGTCGTTCGTACTTGGTGCGTTCGCGGTTCATGAACTCGCCGAACTGTTCGGGCGAACTGGGTGCGGGTTCGGCCAGCAGCAGACCAAAGCGCGCTTTCACATCAGGCGACTTGAGCGCCTCGGTGAACGCGGTGTTGAGCTTGCGCACGGTGTCCGCCGGCGTGCCGGCCGGTGCCACCAGGCCCCACCACGTGTCGATCTCGAAGCCGGGCAGAGTGGCCGCCACAGTGGGCACCTCGGGCAGCACGCCGCTGCGCTCCAAGGTGGTCACGGCCAGGGCTTTCAGCCGACCCGAGCGGATGTTGGGCGCGGCGGTGGCGAGGTTGTCGAAGTTGAAGTCGACCTGACCCGAGAGCAGGCCCACTTGCGCCGGATTGCCACCGTTGTAAGG
>JANPKR010000007.1:0-5149 GCA_031426175.1 Hydrogenophaga sp.
AGTACGCTGCCGTTTCCTCGTGGTTGACGTGTTGACCGGGATAGCCAGGCAACAGCCGGTGGCGAGGTTCTACAAGACCTACATCCCAGGAGACAAACATGAAGCAGATTGGCGCACAGGGCAGACACTTCAAACACTTGATTCGAGGACGTCTGGCGGCGACAGCAGTCGCTGCCTTGCTGGTGGTGGCTTGCGGCGGCGGGGGTGACGACCCCACGGACAGAGCCACGGCCCAGGGTTCTTCGGCAAGTTGCGGTAACCGGGTCAACAACACCTTTGACAAACTGCTCGAGTGCGTCACGCTTGAGGGCGTTCGCAGCCACCAGGCGGCACTTCAGGCGATCGCCGACGCGAACGGCGGCGTGCGCGCCGCTGGCACGCCTGGCTATGACCAGAGCGTGGCCTACATCGCGGAGAAGATGACGGCCGCTGGGTACACCGTGACGCTGAACGCCTTTCCGTTTACCTACGTCGCTCTGCCGCTGCTGCAGCAGCTTGCACCGGTGAACGCCACGTACGAGTCCGGCGCTTTCACCGGCACTGGGTTCGGCGACGTGACCGGTAGCGTCTCCGCCGTCGACATCAACCTCGCGCCTCCCCGCGCCAACACCAGCGGCTGCGAGGCAGCGGACTTTGCCGGCTTCTTGGCCGGCAGCATCGCGCTCGTACAGCGCGGCACCTGCGCATTCGCGCTGAAAGCCCAGAATGCGCAGGCTGCGGGCGCCACGGCGGTCATCATTTTCAACCAGGGAAACACACCCGATCGCGAGCCGCTGATCGTGGGTACGTTGGGGGTTGATTCGGGAGTGACGATTCCGGTCGTTGGCGCGTCGTTCGCTGACGGAACTGCGCTCGCGCAGGCGGGCGCGACGGCGCGCGTGCGCGTCGACCCACCAAAGCAGGTGATGCAGTACAACGTGATCGCAGAATCGCGCGATGGAGATCCGAACAACGTCGTGATGGCAGGGGCGCACCTCGACTCAGTGTTGCGCGGCCCTGGCATCAACGACAACGGCTCAGGCAGCGCTGCGATCCTCGAAACAGCGATCCAGATGGCCAAGGTCAAGCCACGCAACAAGCTTCGCTTCGCATGGTGGGGCGCTGAGGAAGCCGGGCTGGTGGGCTCCACTGCCTACGTTGCTGGACTGACAGCAGATGAGAAGGCGAAGATCGCGCTCTACCTCAACTTCGACATGGTCGGCTCGCCGAACCACGTGTTTTTCATCTACGACGGTGACGACTCCGACGCCGAAGGCGCAGGCCCGGGCCCAGGTGGGTCTGCCGAGATCGAAAAGACGTTCGAAGCCTTCTTCAAACAGCGTGGCGTGCAGTTCATAGGCACCGACTTCAGCGGGCGCTCCGACTACGGCCCGTTCATCGCCAACCTCATCCCGGCGGGCGGCCTGTTCACCGGCGCCGAGGGCATCAAGACGCCTGAGGAGGCTGGCTTGTGGGGCGGCACGGCGGGCGACCAGTACGATCCTTGCTACCACCTGGCCTGCGACACCTACAACAACAACAACAACACCGCGCTTGACGTCAACAGCGATGCGATCGCGTATGCGGTGCTTCAGTTCGGGATGAATACCGAGATCATCAATGGGCAGCGCGGCAAGGGCAACTTCAAGATGCCGCCGGTTGAGGAAGACGACCATCACGGGAATTCGACGCGCTGAGTCCCACCTGTCCACACATGAACGCCCCGGCCCCACCGGGGCGTTTTTTCTTGTGGGCACCCCAGTTGCCGGGAAGCGGCGGCGCGCACTCGCCATGCTGGGACAACGCCGGTCCGCCGAACGCGGTGGACCGGCAGGTATGGAAGGGCCTGGCGCCGTTCAAGCGCTGCTTGCGGCACTGACCGGCATGCAAGATCGTGACAATCTGGGACCTCGACAACGAATGTCCGAGTCCTGTCTGCAGCTGCCATACAAACTGGCATTTTGTGTGTCGTGGCTGGTTTGGAGGACCCCGCGTGCTGCTTGAGGCGGGTCTCCATTTTTTGGCGCATAGCGTTCCAAAGTGGGCACGGGGTCCGCGCCCCATATTCATACTCCTGCAACAAATCTGAACCAGCATCAAGGCCCAATACCACTGTTTGGAGCCATCTCGATGCCTACCTTTTTCCGTTCTGCATTCGCCACCGCCTTGCTCTCGTTCGCAGCTGCCAGCTCTCACGCTGGGGTCATCACGTTTGAAGGCAGTACGCCACTGGGCGCGAGCCGCGCTCTCGACAGTGATCCTGCCAACGCTTTCGGCCCGAGCCTGATCAACTATGCAGGTTACGACTGGTCGGGCATGCAGGTAACGCAACCTCTGGTGTCCGTGGGCAATCCGCGCCAAATCACCGGCGTGACCTTCGAAGAAGACGAGGGTCGGTTGGTGCCCAATTACTCAACTGTCGCAGTGGATGCCGGATTTGATCGCTCCATCGTATCGGGCAACACGGTAGCCCACACCCGGTCTTTCTCGGGCTCGACGTTTGGGAGCATCTCTGCCCGCCCCGGTGATTCGAACTTTGACTTCTTCAGTGCCTATCTGACATCAGGTTGGCTCGACAACATCAGTGTCTCGGTTGTCGGAAAGCGCAACGGCACAGCTGTTTACACGCGAGCCCTCACAGTGGGCGATGACGCTCCTACGCTGTTCACATTCAACTTCTTTGACATCGACAGTATTGAGTTTCTTGCCAGCGGCGGCACATTTCTCTACGGCAATGGCACCACGGTGGGTAGCTACCTGAACCCAGGCAATTCCGCTTTCAGCACGCCGGTGCTCGTGTTCGACGACCTCAACATGGCCGCCACTCCGGTTCCCGAGCCAGAGACATTGGCTATGGTGCTGGCTGGTTTGGGAATCGTGGGCGTGGTGAATCGCCGGCGCAGGAGCCCAACCTCTGTCCAAGGGGCTCAAACCCATTTCTGACCTGCGCCTCGCCGGCAGTCAAGCACACCAGATTTTGCGTGTTTGAGCAAACGCAACAGGCAAGGATCGGTCAAAGTCGCCTGTTGCGTGTGCCTTGAAATCAATTCCAGGCAGGGCGTGCTCATTGCCCTCAGGGCGCATGTGTGAACCGCCTTGCACCGGTGCCTCCACACACACAAATGGCATGCGTTCAACGGCTCGGCGGTGCACTGCGCGCCACCACCAACGAGCCACACTCTTTTTGAAGCACTCCACATTCGGGTGGAACCTCTTCTGGCTTGGCAATGAGTCGACCCACGGCATCTTCACCCGGTACGCACCAAACCGCACCCGCCATCGCCAGGCAGGCCGCTCACTCGGCACGTTTGGAAGGTCGCAAAGTAGCTCTGCACGACTGACCTTGATCTCATCCAACACCAGTCACAGGCAGGCTTCTACCGAGCTGCGACGGATGGAGAACACGTCGGTTTCGCCATGCTGGGACAGCGCCGGTCCACCGAACGCGGTGAAGCGCCAGGTATGGAAGGGCCTGTTGCGGTTCAAGCGCTGATTGCGGCAATGACCGGAATGCAAGATCGTGACAATCTGGTACCTCGACAACGAATGTCCGAGTCCAGTCTGAAGGGGACGGCAGACGCATTTTCATGCGGGGGCGCCAGTGGCTGGGCCACTCCACCTCAGGCGCCTCGTTTCTACCTTCAGACCACGTGGCCAGCACGGCTGCGACCAGCCACATTGAGTTGCGGTTGACGCCTTCTCTTCAGTTGGACGCCAGCCAACGCCAGCGAGACCTTGGCATGCGTGACGTTCATGCACGCTCTGGTCACCCGGCCTTCACTGGAATCGCAACGCGCCTCGTGTTGACACCGTGCTCAGCCAGCCCGCGTTCAGCGAGGGAATACCCGCGTTGCCAGCGGTTGGGGCGCATAGTCCGGCACATAGGCGCACGCAGTTGCCGGCGCTCCCCGCGCCACTTGCAGCTGTTGGCAGCGCTGTGCAATGCCGACCGGTGTGGGTTTCTGGCCCTTTTCCACCCAGCTCAGCAAGGCCTCAAACAACACGGGGTAGTGGGCATCACCCCAATAGCTGTGTTCCCTCGAGTCCACAAAGGCCTGGACCAGACGCCCGCCATTGCCTGCCGCAGTCATGCGCTGGCGCAAGGTGTCCTGGCCTTGCACAAACACCGTGGCGTCATTGATGGCGTGCACGCTGATCACAGGCACAGCGAAACGGCCTTGGTGATCGACGTCAGCGGCAAAGCGCGCCACCGCTTGGGGCTCGGCCTTGAAGCGGGGGATCGCGGCGTTGAGTCCGGCGTCGTCGGATGTACCGACATAACGAACGCTGCCGTTGCCCAACGGGCTGACGCCACCGTTTTTTTCCACCACGTCGCGCAAGGCGAAGGTGCCCCAGTTCAAGTGGCTCATCACCGAGGTCTCGGGAAACTTCAGCACATCAACAATGGTCTTGAGGCGCCGCGCCTGTTCAGGCGTGCGCTGTGCCGCGGGTTTGCCCACGCCCAGGCATTCATCGGCCCGCGCAGTCAGCTCGGCTGCGGTCAGCTTGCTGTCTTTTGGCAAGCCAATGGCCAATGAATAGCCAGGCTCGTCCGGTCGCGGGTGGTTGTTGCAGAGATGCTGGTACAGGGCGCGCAAGTCGAGGCGGAAGTCATAGGTTGCAGGGCCGGCCACGACACCGCTGGTCAACAGCACGCCTTCCCATGACTTCGGGAAGATCTCGGCCGCGCGCGTGGCCACCATGGCTCCCCAGGACTGCCCATGCAGCAGTGTGCGGCGTGGCTTGGCCACGTGGTCCACAAAGATGCGGCGAACACGCTCGGTGTCTTCGGCTGCGGTGGTGACGGCAAAACCGCCCTGGCGAAACACCGAACCCGCCCAGGCATGCCCTTCGCTCACCGTGATGGCCCAGCGCTGGATATCCTCATCCGCCCGCTTGGTGCTCGGTGGCCCAAGTGTTGGGCCACCGTGGGCATGCACGACCAGCACACCGCTCCATTTGGCAGGCATCACGATCAGGTAGTGCGCGCTGGCGGAATCCTGCCCGCGCAGGCAGCGGGCACCTTCCGGCACCCCCGCCGGGCAAGCTTGCGCAACGGGCGCAACTTCAACGGAGGGCGCAGGCATGCTGGCGCATCCGGTCAATCCCAGGACGGCAGCGCCGAGCCAGGCCAGGTTCAGGTTGTTCTTCTTTGGTGTGTGCATGGGGC
>JANPKR010000008.1:0-6569 GCA_031426175.1 Hydrogenophaga sp.
TCCGCTCTGGGCGATCTTCTCGCCCTCTTTCCAGTCACCGATGAACTTGCCGTCGGTGGGCCACTTCACGGTCTTCATGCTGGCGTCTTCGATGGCCTTGCTCATCTTGGCGTCCAGCGGTTTGCCGGTGGCGTCAGCCACGGCGCATTCGGCGTTGGCCTGGTCTTGGTTGAGTCGGTCCAGCGTGGCGATGCCGCGCGCCTGGAACGAACCCTTGAGCATGTCGGCCGTGGCCTTGTTGACGTCGGCCGGTGAAGGGGCTGAGGAGCAGGCCGACAGCACGATGGCTGCTACCGGGAGCAACACGAGAGAACGGATTTTTTTCATGAGGTGTGTCTCCTGATCAGCGCTTGATGGCCGGCACGATGGACTCGGCCGATTTGGCGTTCACGCCCATGTACACCGACAGGGCGATGGTCGCGTCGCTGCCGAACTTGGGCTCGGGCCAGCGCATCTGGCGGAAACAATCGTTCAGGCGCAGCTGCATGCCCCACATCTGAGCGTTGGACACGCGGTACGCCGGCCACGCGGCGAAGCCGATGCCATCACCCGGGTTCTTGGTGAGGTTGGGCAGGTCTTGCAGGCGGATGCGTTTGTCGTCGCTGCCGTGGCACGAAGCGCACGAGAAGTCGTGCGTGCCGCCGCGCGTAAAGAACAGCTGCTTGCCGGTTTCAAACATCATTTTTTCCTGCGCATGCGACTGCGACAGGTTGAAGCGCATGCCCTTGGAGGCCGTGGCCACATAGGTAGCCAGCGCGGTCACGTTGGCCATCTCGCCGCGGCCAAACGCCGTCTTGGCGATGTCTTCGCCCTTGAAGCCCTGCAGCGTTTCCATGCACGTGATGAGCCGTGTTTCCAGGTCCTGCACGCGCCCAGTGTCCGCAAAGTACTTGGGCAGCTCGACAAACACCCCCTTGATGACCCCCGGACCCTTGCCCAAATCGCACTGTTCCAGCGATGCCATCTTGGGGCCTCGCTTTTGCTTCCAGAGCTCTTCGCCCTTCATCTCGAACAGTTCAGCCGGGTTGCCGTCCTGCAGCATCTCGCGGTACTTGGCGATGCCTTCGGCGGCGGTGCCTTGCGCATGCGCAACGCCGACAGCGCCGCACAGCACAGGCAGTGCCAGCAACGAAGTGGTCAGGGTCTTCTTCATGGGGTCTCCTCTTGTTATTGCAGCGGGAAAAACGCGGCTCCGTTCAGGCGATTACGGCTTCGTCGGTTCGGGTATCACCCTTGTTGTCGACCCATTTCACGACGACCTTGTCGCCTTTGGCGCCGCCCTTGAACTTGAAGGACAGGAACGGGTTCTGCGCCACGGCGCCGCTGAACGCAGCTTCGAGCACGACCTTGCCGTTGTGGGTGGCTTCCACGTCGCGGATGAAGTGACCTGGAATAAGGGCGCCGGCAGCGTCGCGGCGGGTGCCCGGTTCCATGACGTGGGACATGAGAACGCGGACGGTGGTTTCGTCGCCAGCGACGGCGGCGCGGATGCGCATCGGATCAGCCATGTTGGACTCCTGAATTTCTGTGATGGGTTGGGTGTGGGTGGTCAGGAGGCGATCAGCCGCCGCAACCGCCGAGCGTGACCTTGGTTTCTTTGAAGGCCGAGAACAGCTTGCCATCGGCCTTGACCACGGCGAAAACGTTGGAGCTCTGGCCCATCTTCAGGCGGGTCTGCACGTCGGCGGCGGTACCGGCGGGGATCTTGAAACCGGCCGCCATGGGCGTGGGGTTCTTCTCGACGATCAGGTAAATCTCGGTGGTGTTGGGGATCTTGCTGGTGGCGCCCACGGGCACCACAGCGCCGTTTTCGGCGATGTCGGGTGCGACCACGGTGACCTGGTCGCTGTTGGCGGCGGTGCCACCCAGGGCCTTGACGGCGTCGGCCATGGTCTTGATGTCAAAACCGGCGCGGTCCATGGCGGCGTGCGCCTGGGTTTGCGTGACGATGCCCAGCGACACCAGCGTGGCAAAAGCCCCGGTGGTCTTGAGGGCGACTCGGCGTGAGTTGTTCATGAGGGGCTCCTGTGAAATGGGCGAAGGGCGAGAGTGTACTGAGGTCATAGGTTAAGCATTGCGGGGGAAAGAGATCATGGGGAATACGAGTGAGGTCATTCAATTGGCGCCGCCCGCAATCCACCGGGCGAGGGTGGCGGCCTCGGAGCCGGTGAGCTGCGGCTGGGGTGGCATGGGCACTGCACCGAACACGCCCACACCACCCTCGCGGATCTTGATCGCCAGATACGACTCCAGACCCGGGTTGCCCTTGTGCTTGGCTGCGATGTCGCTGAAGGCCGGGCCGACGATCTTCTGCTTCATGCCGTGGCAGGCCGTGCAGCTGTTGGCCGCAAGCAGGGTTTTCACATCGCTGGACGCGGGTTTGGCGGTGGCCACCACCACAGCGGCAGCAAGTTGAGTGCCCACCGGCGCGGTGGGAGCGGGCTTGGTGGTGTCGGCGCCGCGCACCGGGCCGATCACGCGGTTCTGCTCCTGGATGTTGCCGTGCGCGTCGCGCGCAAAGTCGGGGAGGAACGAGCGGATGGTGGTCTCCACCGGGCAGTCTTTCATGCAGGCCACGTTCTTCACGTCGCCTTTGCCATCCGCTTTCCACAGCGGCTCATGGAACACCATGCCGTTCCGGTTGGGCATGCGCTTCTGCACCTCGGCAATGTTCCGATCGCTCAGCGTGAAGTCGTCGGGCACCACATGGGCGAGGTTCAGGATGTAGGCCAGCACGCCATACACCTCGTCGGGCTTGAGCGACTTGGGCGCGTTCCAGGGCATGGCGCGGTTGATGTAGTCCCACAGCGTGGACACCGTGGCCACTTTCATCATGGTGGTCTTCTGCGGAAAGATGCTGCCCGGCTCCAGGTTCTTCACCCGGCCGCGCTCGATGTCGGCTTTGGTGGTGCCACCCACGATGGGGGTGAACACCTCGTTCGATTCACCGAAGCTGCCGTGGCAGGAGGCGCACTGCGCTTCCCACACGCGCTCGCCCAGAGCCACGCTGCCCGCGCCCTTGGGCAAGCCCTTGAAGTCGGGGCGCACATCGATGTCCCAGGTCTGAACCTCGGCTTTGGTCGCATCGCGCCCCAGGTCGTGCCAGGGTGGGGTCTGGGCCAAAGCGGCGGTGCTGATGAGCGCGGCGGCGAAGAGGATCAGGGTTCGCATGGCGGGCCTCATCAGTAGACTTGCACGTTGGAGACTTCGCCGTTCTCCGCGACCCGCCACGACTGGATGGCGTTCTGGTGGTAGACCGAGCGCGTGCCGCGCACGGCGCGCAGCTGGTTGATCTTGGGCTGCACATAACCCGTGCTGTCGATCGCGCGGCTTTGCAACACGGCCGGTTTGCCGTCCCAAACCCAGTCGATGTTGAAGCGCGTGAGCGCCTTGGGCAGCACCGGACCTTCGAGCCGAGCGGTGCGCCAGTTGCGCCCGCCGTCCACACTCACGTCGACCCGCTTCACCGTGCCCCGGCCCGACCAGGCCAGACCCGTCACGTTGTAGTAACCCTTGTCCAGCAGCGTCTGGCTGCCCGAGGGCGTGGTGATCACGCTCTTGCATTCCTGGATGCCGGTGTACTGGCGGTGCGTGCCGTCGGGCATGTGGTCGATGTAGTGCACCGCTTCGTCTTTTGCGGCCCATTTCTGGTCGCCCACCTCGATGCGGCGCAGGTACTTCACCCAGCTCACCCCCTGCACGCCAGGCACCACCAGGCGCAGCGGGTAGCCGTTTTCCGGGCGCAGCATCTCGCCGTTCATGGCCCAGGCCACGATGCAGTCGTCCATGGCGCGGTCCATGTCGATCGTGCGGGTCATGGACGAACCGTCCGCTCCTTCGGCCAGCACGTATTTGCCGTTTTTCTTGTCGTAGCCACACATCTCCAGCAGCGTGGAAAGCAGCACACCGGTGAACTCGCAGCAGCTCACCATGCCGTGTGTGTACTGCACCGCCGGCAAGGCCACGTTGCCCCACTCGGGCGCGGAATTGGCGCCGCACTCGATGAAGTGAATGCGCGAGACGCTGGGCAGACGCATGAGGTCGTCCATGGTGAACACGCGTTCGCGCTTGACCAGGCCGTTGACCATGAGCCGGTGCTTGGAGGGATCAATGTCCCACCAGCCCTGGTGGTGCCTCTCGAAGTGCAGACCGCTGGGCGTGATGATCCCGAACAAGCCTTGCAACGGCGTGAAGCTCACCGAGGCTTGCGGCACCCGCGTGAGGCCCGGGCTCTGGCGGCGCTGAAGGTTCGCTTCCCACTGGCTCGGCCTGCCATAGCCGTCGGTGGCCACACCCTGCCCCAACCCGGTGGTGTGCGCCGGCAGCTTCAAGATGGCCTCTTCGCCCTCGGCGGCCACCGCACGGCTGGCCGCCGTGGCACTGGCCGCCACCCCCGCACCCATGGCCAGGGCCTTGCCCATGAAACTGCGGCGTGCCTTGCGAGCGAGCTCCAGCTTCTCGGCGCTGAGGTGGTTTTCGGGGGCAGGCAACACGCGTCCAATGACGTCGTTCAGGTGGGGCGGCATGGCAATGTTCCTTCTTGAGCGGTCTCGCCGCTGGAGAAATGCAACTATATGAGTGTTTGCTGATATTTGGATAGGTAAAAACCCGAGCAGGGTTTCCATGGCTTGGCGCCCGAAAACGCACCCCGTTACGATGTGTCACACCCACAAGCGATCACACCCCCAAACCGCCGCGTTTCCGTTGTGTTTCAAGTGGCTGCTACAGTTTTGGATGCAAATCCTTCAACCACCCTTTTGGAGACGACGATGGGGAAATCGATGAAATGGCTGGCGGCCGCTGTGCTGTGCGCCTCTGCGATCGGGGCGCATGCCCAGGTCACCCAGACCCGCGTGTGGGCTGCGGCCTGCGCCAGCTGCCACGGCACCGACGGGCGCGCACAGCTCGGCATGGCCTCCCTGGCCGGCCGCACCGACCTGCAGAAGATCCTGCTCGAGTACAAGGCCGGCACCCGCCCCGCCACGCTGATGCACCAGATCTCCAAGGGTTACACCGACGAGCAGCTGGGCCAGATCGCCGCCTACTTCGCCGCACAGAAACCCTGAAGGAACCCGCCATGAAACGTCGTCAATTCGTACAAAGCATCGGCGCGGGTTCCGCACTCGCCGGCATCGGCCTCCTGAGCGGCTGCGCCACCACCGGCAGCAGCGCCAAGGTGGTGGTGGTGGGCGGTGGCTTCGGTGGCGCCACCGCCGCCAAATACGTGCGCATGTTCTCCAACAACAGCGTCGACGTGACGCTGATCGAGCCCAACGCAGCTTTTGTCTCGTGCCCCATGTCCAACCTGGTGGTGGGTGGTCACTCGACCATCGCCGAGATCACGACGCCCTACAGCAACCTGAGCCAGCGCCACGGCGTGAAGGTGGTGCGCGACATGGTCGACAGCATCGATCCGGTCAAGCGCACGGTGAAGCTGGGCAGCGGCGGTGAACTGCCCTACGACCGCCTGATCCTCTCGCCCGGCATCGACTTCATGCCCACCCTGCCCGGCATGGCCAAGGCAGGCGCTGCCGACAAAGTGCTGCACGCCTGGAAAGCCGGCCCCCAAACCGTGGCCCTGCGCCAGCAACTTGAAGCCCTGCCCGACGGCAGCACCTACGCCATCAGCATCCCGCTGGCGCCCTACCGCTGCCCGCCAGGCCCCTACGAGCGCGCCTGCATGGTGGCCAGCTACTTCAAGGTGGCCAAGCCCAAGAGCAAGGTCGTGATCTTCGACGCCAACGACGACATCACCTCCAAGAAAGGCCTGTTCACCAAGGCCTGGGCCGACCACTACGCCGGCATGATCGAGTACCGCCCCAAGCACAAGCTGGTCGATGTGGACGCCGCCACCAACACCCTGAAGTTCGAGTTCAACGACGACTTCAAGGCCGGCGTGGCCAACGTGCTGCCCGACATGCGCGCCGGAGCCATCGCCGTGAAGACCGGCCTGGCCACCGCCAACGCACGCTGGTGCGAAGTGGACTTTTTGACCTTCGAATCGAAGGCACAGAAGAACATCCACGTGCTGGGAGATTCGATCCAGATCGCACCGGCCATGCCCAAGTCGGGCCATATGGCCAACGCCCACGGCAAGACATGTGCCGCCGCCGTGGTGGCCTTGTTGCAAGGCCAGGAACCACTGGCCAACCCGCTCTACGCCAACACCTGCTACAGCTTCGTGACCGCCAAGGACGTGGTGCACGTGGCCAGCGTGCACAAGTACGACGCCGAAAAGAAGACCATGGTCACGGTGCCGGGCTCGGGCGGTTTGTCGAGCGCAGCAAGCGAGCTGGAAGGCGCTTACGCCAAAGCCTGGGCGCGCAACATCTGGGCCGATTCGCTGGCTTGATGGTTCTGTCTCCCCCATGAAAAACGCCCCGGTTCACCGGGGCGTTTTTCTTTGGTTGATTGGGCGTCTGATATGGGCCCATTGCAGTCGTTCAGCTTGCCAGCGTCGAGGACTGGTATGCAACGGCAGCCGAATTTGGGTATCCCTTGTTTGCTCTCTGGTTCTTGCCTCGTTGCGATCAGGTGTCCAAACCGCGCACCGTACTTTTCGCACACCT
>JANPKR010000009.1:0-9161 GCA_031426175.1 Hydrogenophaga sp.
TGGGGCGGCCCAGCGCCGGATCGCTCACCGCGTGAGCAACCGCCGCGCGCCGTGGCTGGCCGCGTCCACCACCGCCACCATGAGCAGCATGGCGCCCAGGATGGTGGCGGTCTTGTTCATCTGGAACAGGCCCATGTGGAAAGCCAGCAGCTGGCCCAGGCCACCCGCACCCACCACGCCGAGCACGGCGGCAGCGCGGATGTTGTTTTCCCAGCGGTAGAGCGTGTAGCTCATGAGCTGCGGCAACACCTGAGGGAGTGTGGCGTAGAGGAACACGCGGCCGTTGCCCACGCCCTGTACGCGCAGCGCCTCACCCGGGCCGGGTGGTGCGTTCTCGATCGCTTCGGCGAACAGGCGGCCCAGCACACCGGTGGTGTGGAAGGCCAGCGCCAGCGTGCCGGCAAACGGCCCCAGACCGGCCGAGATGAGCAGGAGGGCGGCCCACACCAGCTCGGGGATGCTGCGCAGCGCGTTGAGCACCCAGCGCGTGGGGGTTCGGCTCCACGCTGCGTCGGCTGAGTGCTGCCGGCTCGCCGGCAGCGCCAGCGCCAGACCGGCCGCTGCGGCCAGTGCCGTGCCCAGTGCCGACATGGCCAGCGTTTCCCAAGCGCCGATGGCGACCTTCTTCACGAACGCGGGCGAGAGGTCGGGCGGGAAGAACTCGGCGACGAAGCGGCCCATGCTGCGCGCGGCGTCCAGCGAGAGGAACTGCGCCCACTGCAGGTCCAGCGAAGCGAAGCTGGCGACCACCAGCACGACGAGGCCCGCGACAAACCAGCAAGCCTTGCAGCGGGCGTCGAACAGGCGCGGCGGCAGCTTGTAGGGTGGGTTGGCAGCGCTTGGTTGGTTGGACCTCATGCCAAGCCTCCTTTGCGCACCGTTGTTCGAGTTGCGGGGATGCGAGCCAGCACCCGCCGCGGAACTGGCTTCGCCAGGCCGCAGGGGGGGTCCCCCCTCATGAGGGGGGAAGACGCGAAGCGGCGCAGGGGGGTCATCCGAGTGCTTTCCTGAGCCACGAGCTCACCCGGTCCGCCAGCGCCACGAGCAACACAAACACCAGCAGCATGGTGGCCACCTCCCCACCGTTGAACATTTTCATGGAGTTGTCGAGCTGCTGGCCCAGGCCCCCGGCACCCACGAAGCCGAGCACCACCGACGAACGGATCGCGCATTCCCAGCGGTACACCGTGTAGCTGGTGAGCTCGGCCGCATTGGTCGGCAGCAGGCCGTAGAAAAAGGCTTGCAGTCGCCCGCTGCCATTGCGCAGCAGTGTTTCGGTGGCGTGGGATTCTCCGCTTTCCAGAATCTCGCCGTACACCTTGCCCAGCATGCCGCCGTAGGTGAGTGCAATCGCGAGCACGCCGGCCGTGGGACCGAGGCCGACCACGCGCACGAACACCAGCGCCCACACCAGCTCGGGCACGCTGCGCAGCACGATGAGCAACCACCGAACGAGCTGGCGGAACCAGGACGGCCCGCGCGCCATGCGGCCCGACAGCGCCGAGACCGAGAGCAGGCGCACCGACATGAGCGCGAGGGGAATCGCCACCACCAGCGCCAGCGTGACACCGGCGGTGGCCATGGCCACGGTGCGCCAGGTCTCGCGCGCCACCATGCCCATGAACTCGGCATTCACCACCAGCGGCCAGAACGTGGCCAGGAACTGGCGGGTGATCTTGAGGTTGTCGGGCTCCAGAAAAATCCAGGGCTTGAACTCGGTGGCCACCATGAGCGGCCACAGCAGCACCGCGCCCAGTCCGAGCCAGAACACGCGGCCCGTCCACGCGGGGTCTCGCGCGGTGGCGCTGCGCAAAGAGGTGGCCGCTGCGCTCATGCTCAGCGGCAATGCATCACGGCGGGCTGTGGCGCGGTTGGCTTGTCCGCCACCACCACCATGGGCACTTCGCCACGCAGTTCGTGTTCGAACTGGTCGTACAGGCGAGCCAGTCGGTCCTGCGTGACGTCGGCGGCGGGCAGGTCAAACGCCAGCTGACCGTCTCGCAAACCGACGATGCGGGGGAAGTGTGCGAGCGCCACATCCACCTGGTGCAGCGTGGCCACCAGCGTCACGCCGCGCTCGCGCGCGCCGTCCTGCAGCGCGGCCACGGCCTGTTTCGACCGTGTCGGGTCCAGAGCAGACAAAGGCTCGTCGATCAGCCAGAGCCGGGCCGGCGCGAGCAGCGCGCGCGCCAGGCCCACGCGCTGGCGTTCGCCGCCCGAAAGCCTGTCCACCCGCTCGAAGAGTTTGTCGGCCAGATCGAAGTGGTCCAGCGCGTCAAAGGCCGCCGGGATGTCGCCGGGGTAGAAGAGCGAGCGCAGGCTGGCGAACAGACCCATGGATGGCAGACGCGCGGCGAGCACCGAGGTGACCACGCGCTGGCGCGGCGGCAGCGGCGGCACCTGCGGCGCGAGAAACAACTGTCCGCGCTGACGTTGCAGGGCTGCGCGTGGCAGCGCCCAGGGGTTGCGGCCGTCGAGCGTGAACTGGCCTTCGGCGGGCGGCAGTGCGCAGGCCATGACCTGCAGCAGCGTGGTCTTGCCTGCGCCCGACGGCCCGATGATCGCCACCTGCTCGCCCGAGGCGATCGAGAGGTCGAGCGAGCGCAACGCAGGCGTGTGGCCCGCGCGCGCGGCCGGGTGGCGCGCCGAGACGCCTTGCAGTTCGATGTTCAACCGACGAACCCCGCGATCAGAGCAGGCCGGCGCTGCGCGCAGCGGCTTCCAGGCCTTTGTAGTTCTCGGGCTTGGTTTCGATGTAGCGCGTGGCGCGGTTGAGCTTCAAGATCTCGGCGTGCTCGGGGTTGGCCGGCGACAGGCCGATGAGTGCGGCCTTGATCTTCTGCTGCATCGCCACCGGTGTGTCGGCGTGCACCGACCAGTTGTAGTTGAAGTAACCGGGCGTGGTGAAGAACACGTCGACCGCCTTGGTGTCGACCTTGTTCTCGGCGACGAATTTCTTCCAGACCGTGATGTCCAGCGCGGCCGCGTCGACCTTGCCGCTGACGACCGATGCGATGGTGGCGTCGTGCGCGCCGCTGTAGGCGATGCGGCGGAAATCTTTCTCAGGCTCGATGTTGGCCGCCAGCAGGAAGCTGCGCGGCATCAGGTGGCCCGAGGTGCTGCTCTGCGAGCCAAACGAGACCTGCTTGCCCTTCATGTCGGCCAGGGTCTTGATGCCCGAATCGGTCTTGGCGATGAAGACCGACTGGAAGCGTGTGTCTTCTTCCCGCTGGGCCAGCGGCACGACCTTGCCGCCCGAGCGGATGTTGGCCTGCACAAAGGTGAAGCCGCCGAACCAGACCAGGTCGACCTTCTTGTTGACCAGCGCTTCCACGGCGGCGGGGTAGTCGCTCACCGGGGTGAATTCGACCTTCACGCCCAACTCTTTTTCGAGGTAGGTGGCCAGCGGCGTGAACTTGCGGATCTGCTCGGTGGCAGCTTCTTCGGGGATGGTGGTGACGCGGAACACGGTTTGGGCGTGAGCGGCGGCGGTGAGGCCGAGCACGGCGCAGGTGAAGAATGCGCGCAGGGTGCGGAGGGTGTTTGTGAACATGGTGAATCCGGTCAAGAGGGATTGGGGAGCGCGTATTAGACCCGACCCGCTTCAACCGCGCGCCGCTTGGGGCGAGTGACCGTCAGCTTTGCAAGACCCTGTAAGAAAGCGGGTCAGCGCACCGACTTTGAAAGGTGCCTCCGCTATAAAAGACCCTTCCCGAAAGCGCCCATGACCCTCCAGACTCCCGCTCCGCCTTTCATACAGCTCCACTTTGAGGACCGCGCCGCCTTGCGCGATGAACTCGTGACCGGCCTGCTGGAGACACCGGCCCACATCGCGCCCAAGTTTCTCTATGACGCACTCGGCTCGCGCCTGTTCGATGCCATCACCGAGCTGCCCGAGTACTACCCGACACGCACCGAGGCGGCGATCTTCCAGCAGCACGGTGCCGACATGGCGCAGGTGGTGCCCGGCGGCTCCATCCTGCTCGACCTGGGTGCGGGCAGCTGCGTCAAGGCCGCTCGCCTGTTTCCGGTTTTGCGGCCCGCCGCCTATGTGGCGATCGACATTTCGGTGGACTACCTGCGCGATACCTTGCAGCAGCTGCAGCAGCAACATCCCGCGCTGGCGATGTTGGGCCTTGGCATGGATTTTTCAAGCCGCTTTGCGCTCGGCGCCGAGGTGGCCGACTGGCTGGCGGACGGCC
Source organism: Hydrogenophaga sp. (assembly GCA_031426175.1). Taxonomy (GTDB): domain Bacteria; phylum Pseudomonadota; class Gammaproteobacteria; order Burkholderiales; family Burkholderiaceae_C; genus Hydrogenophaga. The sequence goes on from JANPKR010000009.1 coordinate 4,203, forward strand.
CGGCCGCGCAGGCGCCTCGCGTGGTGTTCTACCCCGGCTCCAGCATCGGCAACTTCAACCCCGCCGAGGCACTGGCTCTGCTCAAGCAAGCGCACGCGGTGTGCCGCTCGGGTGGTGCGGGCGGGGGCTTGTTGATCGGCGTGGACCGCTTGAAATCCAAAGCCTTGCTGGAACCTGCTTACGACGATGCCTTGGGCGTCACCGGTGCCTTCAACCGCAACCTGCTGCTCAACGTGAACCGCGTGCTGGGGGCCGATTTCGCACCGGCCGCCTGGCAACACGTGGGGCTGTTCAACACGCAGCGCTCACGCATTGAAATGCACCTGGAGGCCACCACGCAACAGGCCGTGCGCTGGCCCGGCGGCCAGCGCGTCTTTGCCGAGGGTGAGCGGCTGCACACCGAGAGTTCGTACAAGTGGGAACCGCACGCGTTTGAAGCCTTGTTGCAGGACGCCGGCTTCGGCCAGTCGCGCCACTGGACCGACGCACAAGGCTGGTTCAGCGTGTTCTGGGCGCCGGCCTGAGGGTGCGCCACCACTGCGCGAAGAGCTCGTGACCACTGACCAGCACCACGCCCGCGAGCACCAGCAAGGCGCCGGTGAGGAAGCTGGCTTCGATGCGTTCGCCCAGCAGCCAGGCACCCAGCACCACGCCGAACAAGGGCGTGAGAAACGACAGCACGCCCAGCCGTGAGGCCAGGTAGCGGCGCATCAGCCAGAACCAGACCAGGAAACTGACGAAGGCCACCACCACCGATTGAAACGCCAGACTCGCCCACACCATCGGCGTGGGGTTGAAGGTGGTTTGTCCCATGAAGAAGGCCGCCGGCAGCAGCAGCGCAAAAGCGCCGAGCAGTTGGTAAAGCAGGGTCTGCGTGGCCGGCAAGCTGCTCAGGCGCGTGGTGCGGATGACCACGGTGGTGGCACCCCAGGCCGCACCACCCAGCAAACCCAACAGGTCGCCCCAGAGCATGCGGCCCCAGTCCTGGTTGCCCCGCGTGTCGCGCAGCAGGAAAGCAATGGCGATGCCGGTGAATGCCAACAGGATGCCCAGCCATTGCATGGGAGCCAGCCGCTCGGACGGCAGTTTCCACTGCAGGCCCAGGGCCGCGAAGATGGGCGCGGTGTAGAGAAACACCACCATGTGCGCCGCCGAGGTGTGGCCGAGCCCCTCGCCCACCAGCAGAAATTCGAGCCCGAACAAGGCCCCGGCCACAGCGCCGGGTTTCCAGGCACCGTCGGCCAGCAGCGAGCTTTCGCCCCGGTGCCACATGAGCAGGCCCACCAGCGCGGCGGCGATCCCAGAGCGCACCGCAATCTGCAGGACCGGTGAGAAGTCGGCCGCGGTCGCCTTCAACGCGATCTGCTGCAGGCTCCAGGTGAGGCAGAGCACGACCATGAGGCCGATGGCGCGGGTGTCGAGGGCTTGGCGGTTGTCCACTGAGGTGTTCGTACGGGGAGCAGGTGCGAGATTGTCCCTTTGACCGATCTGCGGCAGATAACGAGAATCAGACAAACTCTTTCCCCAGACCGTCAAGTTTCCTCTGGACCGTCAACATGCCGCGCTCCCCCGCCCGCCCGCCCGTCAAACATCTGCAGACCGCGCCGTTCACCGACGCGCTGCCGGGCGACATCGTGTTCCGCGCAGCGCAGATGCCGGCCGATGCGGCCTACCCGCACCACCGCCACCACTGGGGCGAGTTCGTTTACGCCTTCAGCGGCGTGATGGAGGTGCAGCTCGCCACCGAGCACTACCTGATCCCGCCGCAGTACGGCCTGTGGCTGCCCCCCGACGTGGACCACACCGGCATGAACCGCCAGGAGGCTTCGTTCTGTTCGCTCTATGTGGTGCCGGAGCGCGCGGTGCGCATGCCGCAGCAGGTGTGCGCACTCACGGTGAGCCCCTTGCTGCACGGCTTGCTGGAGCACCTGCGCCGGACGCCACCCGCGCAGGCGCAGGGCGGGCCCCACGAGCGGCTGCTGCAGGTGGTGCTGGACCAGCTGGAGACCGCGCCGGTGAGCGGCAGTTATCTGCCCACGTCCACCGATCCGCTGCTCGCGCCGGTGTTGCAGGCGCTGGAAGCGGCGCCGGGCGATGCGCGTTCGGTGGCCGATTGGGCGGCCTGGGTGCACACCACCGAGCGCACGCTCATGCGCCGCTGCCAAAGCCAGTTGGGCATGACGCTGGCCGAATGGCGGCAGCGCTTGCGCACGGTAAAGGCCATGGCCCTGCTGGAAGCCGGGGGGAAGGTGGAACACATCGCCCAAGACCTGGGCTACGCCTCCACCTCGGCCTTCATCGGCATGTTTCGCCGCCTCACCGGCACCACCCCCGATGGCTACCGCAAGGGTCGCTGAGGCGCGTCCGGATGCTCAGGCCCGCACGCTGCGAAAGCCGGCAAAGATGTCGGTGCGCTCGGCGGGAAAGTAGTTGCGGTAGCGGGGGTGACGCATGCGCGGGTGGGTGGCGGTGCTGGCGCCCTTGAGCACCGGGCGACCGTCGAACCAGGGCTGTGAGTAGTCCAGATATGGGTGGGGCGCAAAGCCGGGGAAGGGCGCGAAGGCGCTGGCGGTCCATTCCCAGACTTCGCCCCAGGCAAAACCCGGCACGGTGAGGGCCGCCACTTCCCACTCGGCCTCGGTGGGCAGGCGCCGCCCGGTCCAGCGGCACCAGGCGTGCGCTTCGGTGGCACTCAGGTGGCGGGCCGGGGCTTGCAGGTCCAGCGCCTGCCAGACGCCGAAGCGCTGCTTTTCCCAACCATGGGGTGCGCGCCGCAGGTAACGGGGAACGCTGGCCAGGCCGGCGTCCACCATCGGCAGATAGCGCGCCCAGGTGACGGGGCTGGTGTCGATTTCAAAGGCATTCACGTCCACCGCGTGGGCGCCGAACTCGTTGTCGAAAGCGAAGCCGTGGCCGCTCCAGCCCAGGGTCCAGCGCGTGGCCGGTACGCGGACCGTGGGGACGTCGACAGGCTCGGTCCGGATGGGCGGCGAGGTGTGACCTGCATCGATGCCCAGCGCCTGCGCCATGTAGACCGCTGCTTCGGCGTGCATGTCTTCGTGGAAGAGGGCGAGGCGAAAAAAGTAGAGACCGGTGTCGTCGCCGGGCGCTTCACCCAGCAGCGCCAGCGTCTGGTCGAGGCTGGCCGACAGGTCGGTGCGCGTGGTGTTGGCGTCCGGCAGATCGAGTTGCCAGCGCCGATCGTGTGCCACCGCGCTGGAGTCGTACAGAGCGTCGGCGTCAATGCCGCTCGCCATCTGGCGTGCCGGGCTTCGGGGCACCAGCGGGTCCGCCAGCTGGCCTTGGCCCAGCTGCGGGTTGCGCGCGATCCACCAGTCGGCAAACCAGCCGATGTGGCCGAGCTCCCACAGCGGCAGGTTGAGCTCGGGCGTGCAGGGCACGCGCAGGCCGGGGCCGAGTGCGGCTTCGAAGGCCGTGAACTGCCGCAGCGTGCGCTCGCGCGCGTCCACCAGCGCGGCGGCCAGCGTTGCCCGGTCGGCGTGGCGGGCCATGTCGGCCGCAGACCATCCGCCCCAAGGCACATCGCCCACAATCGATGACCTGCTCTCACCCATGAAAAAACCTTCTCTCTGCATCGTCACGCCGGCCCTGGCCGATGCCAACAACGGCAACTGGCAAACCGCACGCCGTTGGGCGCGCATGCTCTCGGGCCATTATCGGGTGACGATGGTCAAGGCCTGGACACCCGAGATCAATGCCCACCTGCTGCTGGCCCTCCACGCCCGGCGTTCGGCCGCTTCGGTGGCGACCTGGGCCGAGGCCCGACCCAACCTGCCGCTGGTGTTGGCCCTCACCGGGACCGATCTCTACCGCGATATCACCACCGATGCGAGTGCCCAGCGTTCGCTGGCGCTCGCGCACCGCCTCATCGTGCTGCAGGAGCAGGGGCCGCTCGCGCTGCCCGAAGCACTGCGCGACAAATGCCGCGTGGTGTTCCAGTCGGGTACGCGACGCCAGACGCTGACCAAGACCTCCACCCACCTGCGAGCGGTGATGGTGGGCCACCTGCGTGATGAAAAATGGCCGCAGACCCTGTTTGAAGCGGCGCGCCTGCTGAGCCCCGAGGAGGGTATCCACATCGACCACATCGGCGCCGCGCTCGACCCCGCGCTGGGTGAGGCTGCGCAGGCCACCGCGAGGGACTGCCCGCACTACCGCTGGCTCGGCGGTCTGACGCACAGCGCCACACGCTCGCGCATGCAGCGCGCACATGTGCTGGTGCACACCAGCCGCATGGAGGGCGGTGCCCACGTGCTGATGGAAGCCGCGTTGTGCGGCACACCGGTGCTGGCGTCACACATCGACGGCAACGTGGGCATGTTGGGCACCGACTACGGCGGCTACTTCCCCCCCGGCGATGCGCCTGCGCTGGTGAGGGCCTTGCGCGACTGCCGTGCGGGCTTGGGCCAGCCCGGTGGCAGGCTGGCCGCCCTGCACGCACAATGTGAGCTTCGCGCGCCGTTGTTCGATCCACGCACCGAGCAGGCCAACTTGCTGGCCGTGTTGCAAGAGCTGCGCTGAACCCGCGCCACCGAATTCATTTCCCCAGGAGACATCCATGAACGCACCCACCCCCACCGCCGCCACCCAACCCCGCCTGACCAGTCTCTCGCACGGCGGCGGCTGCGGCTGCAAGATCGCGCCCGGCGTGCTCAGCGAAATCCTGAAAGGCACGGCGGCCATGCCGATGCCGAAAGAACTGCTGGTCGGCATCGAGACCGCGGACGACGCGGCCGTGTACCAGCTCAACGACGAGCAGGCGCTGATCGCCACCACCGATTTCTTCATGCCCATCGTGGACGATCCGTACGACTTCGGCCGCATCGCCGCCACCAACGCCATCAGCGACGTGTACGCCATGGGCGGCACACCCATCATGGCGTTGGCACTCGTGGGCATGCCCATCGGCGTGTTGTCCACCGCCACCATCGGCAAGAT
>JANPKR010000010.1:0-1596 GCA_031426175.1 Hydrogenophaga sp.
CCGGGCAACGACCCCACGCTCATGTTCACCAACTCGGGCATGGTCCAGTTCAAGGACGTGTTCCTGGGCACCGACAAGCGCCCCTATGTGCGCGCGGCCTCGGTGCAGGCCTGCCTGCGCGCCGGTGGCAAGCACAACGACCTGGAAAACGTGGGCTACACCGCGCGCCACCACACCTTCTTCGAGATGCTGGGCAACTGGTCGTTTGGCGACTACTTCAAGCGCGAGAGCCTGAAGTGGGCCTGGGAGCTGCTGACCGAGGTCTACAAGTTGCCGAAAGAGCGCCTGCTCGCGACCGTGTACGCCGAGGACGACGAGGCATACGACATCTGGACGAAAGAAATCGGTCTGCCGCCCGAGCGCGTCATCCGCATCGGTGACAACAAGGGTGGCCGCTACAAGAGCGACAACTTCTGGATGATGGCCGACACCGGCCCTTGCGGCCCGAGCTCGGAAATCTTTTACGACCACGGTGACCACATCGCCGGCGGCCCCCCGGGCAGCCCCGATGAAGACGGTGACCGTTTCATCGAGATCTGGAACAACGTGTTCATGCAGTTCAACATGGCCGAGGACGGCTCGGTCACGCCGCTGCCCGCGCCCTGCGTGGACACCGGCATGGGCCTGGAGCGTCTCGCGGCCATCCTGCAGCACGTGCACAGCAACTACGAGATCGACATCTTCGACGCGCTCATCAAGGCCGCCGGCCGCGAGACCGGCACCGCCGACCTGAGCAACCCCTCACTCAAGGTGATTGCCGACCACATCCGCGCCACGGCATTCCTCATCAGCGACGGCGTGATTCCGAGCAACGAGGGTCGGGGTTACGTTCAGCGCCGGATCGTGCGCCGGGCCATCCGCCACGGCTACAAGCTGGGCCAGAAGACGCCGTTCTTCCACAAAATGGTGCCCGACCTGGTGCGCATGATGGGCGAGGCCTACCCCAACCTCGCGAGCCAGGCGCAACGCATCACCGAGGTGTTGCGGGTGGAGGAAGAGCGCTTTTATGAAACGCTGGCCAACGGCATGGAGATCCTCGATGCCGCGTTGGCCAACGATGCGAAAGTGCTGCCTGGCGACGTGGCCTTCAAGCTGCACGACACCTACGGTTTCCCGCTCGACCTTTCGGCCGACGTGTGCCGCGAGCGCGGCCTGACGGTGGACGAAGCGGGTTTTCGTGCCGCCATGGAAGCGCAAAAGGCCAAGGGCCGCGCGGCCGGCAAGTTCAAGATGGACAAGGCGCTCGATTACACCGGCGAGGGCAACACCTTCGTGGGCTACGAGGAGCTCGACGCCGCCGCGAAGATCGTGGCGCTGTACCTGGACGGCACGCCCGTGGCCGAGCTCAAGACCGGTCAACAAGGCGTCGTGGTGCTCGACAGCACGCCGTTTTACGCCGAGAGCGGCGGCCAGGTGGGCGACGAAGGCGTGATCACCAGCGGCTCGGCCCGCTTCGACGTGGGCGACACGCAGAAGATCAAGGCCGACGTGTTCGGCCACCACGGCACCGTGGTGCAGGGCACCATCAGCGTGGGCGACAGCGCGGCGGCCCAGGTGAACACGGCGCTGCGCGCTGCCACCGTGCGCAACCACAGC
>JANPKR010000011.1:0-3617 GCA_031426175.1 Hydrogenophaga sp.
GGCGGTCACGGCCTGCGGGCCCTGGAGGGCGAGCAGGCCGCGATCGAACTGGGGCTCGACGTTGCAGCGGCTGCCGATGCGTTGAACGATGTGGGCCAGGTCGCCGTGTTTGCAGGCGCCGTTGACGATCACGAAGATGTCCGCGCCACGGTTGACGAACATCAGGTCGTCAATGATGCCGCCCTCGTCGTTGAGCAGGAGGCCATAGCGCTGTTTGCCCACGGCCAGACCGATCACGTCCACCGGCATCAGGGACTCGAATGCTGTGGCGGCATCTGCGCCCACCAGCCGCAGCTGGCCCATGTGCGACACGTCGAACAGACCGGCGGCGGCTCGGGTGTGGTGGTGTTCGGCCATCAGGCCGGCAGGGTATTGCACCGCCATGCTGTAGCCAGCGAAAGGCACCATGCGTGCGCCAAGTTCGGTGTGCAGGGCGTGCAGCGGGGTCTTGAGGAGATCGGTGTCGGACACGGAGGGCTCGCAGGCAAAAGGGGCAGGCCCCATTGGGGCGAAACACGGTTCATCCGTGTGCTGCCCCACTGTCCGCTTTACCTGAGAGATTCACGCGGGCGATGCCGCGTTTGCTCCTTCGGTGGATCGCCTCGCCGAGCGATCTCTCTCCAGGGGGGTACACCTGCCTTGCGGCCTGTGTTTGTCAGTCCTTTTGCCTGAGCGTTCAGGGCCACGTGGGTGACCTCCTGCGCCTTCGGCGGCCACCTCGGGGGTGGCGCTCTCCTGACCCGCGTGAGTGTAGCCGAGAGCGTCCGCCAGGGGTGCTTCAGGCGTCTTGCAGGGAGGATTCCGGCAGCAGCTTGGCCAGCCGCTCGCTGATGGCGTCGGCCCGGTCGGCGCCGGCCATGCGCTCGATGGCCACCAGCATCTCGCGGCTCACCGCCAGCATGGTGCCTGCATCGCGGGCCTCGCGCAGTGCGTCGCGGAAGTGCAGCGCCAAGGCCTTGTCGCGCGGTGCAAACATGCGTTCGCTCAGATCGAACAGGAACATGCGGGCGCTGGCGAGCGAGCGTGGACCCGAGAAAGCATCGACCGAGCCTTTGGCGACAGCGGGTTCCGGGGGTTGTGGCGCAGGTGGCGCGGGTGGGGTTTCATCAACGATGTAGCCCCGGGCCAGCAGGTCGCGCACGATATCGGCGCCCAGGCCGCCAAAGAGTGCCTGCAGCGAGGCCGTGGCCTTGCGGCCGTCGGCCACCAGCAACACAGCGCGTTCGCGCTGGCCCAGGGTGCGTTGGCCGGGCTGCAACTCGGCGCGGCCCTTGTCGGTCTTGTTCAGCATGGCTTGGCGGTCGGTGTAAGGACAAGCCCGCACTGTGGCCAGCACATGTGACGTCGCGGTGAAACCCAGGCGTGAAAAAGCCGCCCGAAGGCGGCTCTTGGGAGGAATCAGAGGAAGCCGTGACTTCGTTCACATGCCCGCGTAGTTGGGACCACCGCCACCTTCGGGCGTGACCCACACGATGTTCTGCGTCGGGTCCTTGATGTCGCAGGTCTTGCAATGCACGCAGTTCTGCGCGTTGATCTGCAGGCGGTCGGTGTTGTCGTCGTTCTTCACGTACTCGTACACGCCGGCCGGGCAGTATCGGCTCTCGGGGCCGGCGTACTTGGCCAGGTTGATCTGCACCGGCACGCTGTTGTTCTTGAGCGTGAGGTGGGCCGGCTGGTTCTCTTCGTGGTTGGTGTTGGAGACGAACACGCTGGAGAGTTTGTCGAAGGTGATCTTGCCGTCCGGCTTGGGGTACGTGATCTTCGGCATCTCGGCCGCCGGGCGCAGTTTCAGGTGGTCGGGCGTGGTGTTGTGCAGCGTCCAGGGCGGCGTCTTCACGCCCACCTTGGGCAGGAACCAGTGCTCCACACCCGTCATGAGCTTGCCCAGCAGCGGGCTCTTCTTGAACCAGTTCTTGAAGTTGCGGTAGGTCCAGAGCTCGTCATGCAGCCAGCTCTTCTCGAAACGCTCGGGGAAGCCGGCGAGCTCGTCGCTCTGGCGGCCCGCGGCCACCGCTTCAAACGCGGCTTCGGCGCAGAGCATGCCGCTCTTGATGGCGGCGTGGCTTCCCTTGATGCGCGCAGCGTTCAAAAAGCCGGCGTTGCAGCCGACCATGGCGCCGCCCGGGAACACCAGCTTGGGCAGGGCCTGAGGCGTGCCGTTGTTGAGCGCGCGGGCGCCGTAACCCAGGCGCTTGCCGCCGGCAATGTGGGCCTGGATGCTGGGGTGCGTTTTCCAGCGCTGCATCTCTTCAAACGGCGACATCCAGGGGTTCTGGTAGTCCAGGCCGACGACCAGGCCCAGCGTGACCTTGTTGCCTTCGAGGTGGTACAGGAAACCGCCGCCGAAAGTGTCGGCGTCCATGGGCCAGCCGGCGGTGTGCACCACCATGCCGGGCTTGGCTTTCTCAGTTGGCACTTCCCACAGTTCCTTGATGCCGATGGCGAAGGTCTGCGCGTCCTTGCCCTCGGCCAGCTTGTATTTGGCGATCAGTTGTTTGCCCAGGTGACCGCGCGCGCCTTCGGCAAACACCGTGTACTTGGCGTGCAGTTCCATACCGAGCTGGAAGTGGCCGGTGGGTTCGCCGTCCTTGCCCAAGCCCAGGTGGCCAGTAGCCACGCCTTTGACCGATCCGTCGTCGTTGTAGAGGACCTCGGCGGCGGTGAATCCGGGAAAGATCTCCACGCCCAGCGCCTCGGCCTGCTCGCCCAGCCACTTGGTGACCGCCCCCAGGCTGATGACATAGTAGCCATCGTTGTGGAAGTTGCGCGGCATCAACCAGTCGGGCGTGCGGGTGGCGCCGGTCTCGGTGAGCACCAGCAGATCATCGCCGGTCACGGGCTGGTGCAGCGGCGCACCACGTTCTTTCCAGTCGGGGAAGAGCTCGGTGATGGCGATCGGGTCCATCACCGCGCCGCTCAGGATGTGTGCGCCGGGCTCGGAGCCTTTTTCCAGCACGCACACGTTGATCTCGCTGCCCTTCTCGGTCGCAAGCTGTTTCAGGCGGATGGCGGTGGCCAGGCCTGCGGGGCCGCCGCCGACCACGACCACGTCGTATTCCATGGCTTCGCGGGGGCCGAACTGGGCCAGCAATTCATCGTGGGTCATCGGGGGTCTCGCTGATAATGATTTTCAAGAAGGCGCAGAGTGTGCCTTGCGTGTCACTCGACAGACAGCATTTTATGCGGCAGTCGCACAAAATCGAACGGTCGTACTAATTTCTACTGGGGACTTTCATCGTGGCATACAGCATGGACTTGTCGGGCCGCGTGGCCTTGATCACCGGCGCCTCGGGCGGCCTGGGCGAGCAATTCGCCAAAACCCTGGCCAAGGCCGGTGCTGCCGTGGTGCTGGCCAGCCGCCGCACCGACAGGCTCATGGCCCTGCGTGCGCACATCGAAGCCGAAGGTGGCGATGCCCACGTGGTGGCCATGGACGTGACCGACCAGGCCTCCATCAAGGCCGCGGTGGCGCACGCCGAGACCGAGGTGGGCGCCATCGATATCCTCGTCAACAACTCGGGCGTGAGCACCACGCAGCGGCTGCAGGATGTGAGCGAGGAAGATTACGACTTCATCTTCAACACCAACACCAAGGGCGCGTTTTTTGTGGCCCAGGA
>JANPKR010000012.1:0-5082 GCA_031426175.1 Hydrogenophaga sp.
CCGGCGGCTTGAAGCTCTCGCCGACGGCCGGGTCAGCGCCGAGCAGCGTCTGGTGGTGCTGTCGAACATGAAGGGGGGGTTCTGCGTCTCGCTGCGACGCACCGCAGCCGAGCTCGGCACCTGGGAGTTGCAAACCGCCCCTCAAAGCGGCATCCAGCTCACCCCCGCGGCCGACGGCTACAGCCTGTGCGGCACCCGTCCGGGGCGCTACACCGTGCTGCTGCAGCACCAGTTTGGCACCAGCGACGGCAGCGGCAATGCCCTGAACTGGCCGGTGCAGACCGACATCTCGGCCATCTGAGCCTTGGCGGTCGATCCGCGCATCTGCAAAACCGGGTTTCGGGATGTAAGAACCCCGCTCATACCCAGTCCGCCGTTACGTCGGCGTCATGCTGCAGTGCACCATTTTGTTCTGTACTTATCGTCCAGCGCGCAAGTGCGGCCTTGGCGCGGGCGCCCTGCGCGGTGTCTGGAGCACCGGGCGTCCAGATGAACGGCCTGGGTTCCTTGCTCGGTTGTTCGATGTACCTCCCAATGGCTTGCTGTAGCCCGGCCGCGCTGGAGAAGCTGCTGGGCTGGATGCCGTGCTCGGAAAGACCGCGAAAGAAACACCTGACCATGCTCAACCAGGAGGTATCGGCCGGGGTGGAGTGAACCACCAGGCGCGGGTGCTGGGCCAGCCAGGCCTGGACCTTGGGGCGCTTGTGCGTGGCATGGTTTTCCACGATCAGGTGCAGCTGCAGATGTTTGGGCGTCTTGCGCTCGACCAGGCGCAGGACCCTGAGCCACTCCTCTTGGCGATGCCGGTCCTGGCATGCCGAGTTCACCGTGGCTTCCAGCTTCTTGAGCGCGGCCAGCAGGGCTGCCGTGCCGGGGCTGGCGTGGTCGCCGCCCAAAGCGCCGGCGTGTGCCAACTGGGCGCGGCCGAACGCCTGGGTCGAGCCCTTCGAGGCACAGCTGAGCACCAGCACGCGCTCACGTGGGTTCAGGTAGAGACCCACGACGTCGATCAACGCGCCGTCGAAGCGAATGGAAAGTGGACGTGGCGATTCATCCGGCTCCTTGAGCTGGCCGTTCTGGCGCGGTTGAATGCCGTTGCGCCGCCATACCCGTCCGATGGTCGTGGCACTGAGGCCCAGGTGCGAGGCGAGCGATCGTGTGCTCCAGTGAGTGGCCGTGGGTGGTGGCTCGTGCAGCGTCGTGTGCAGGATGCGTGACTCGACCTCGGATGTCACGCTCGGTGTGCGGCCCGGGCGCGACGCGTCCTGCAGCAACGCGGGCAAGCCGCCCTCAATGAAGCGCCTCCGCCACAACGACACCTGCCGCCGATCCAGCTTGACCTCGCGGGCAATGTCCTTGTTCTGCCAGCCTTGCGCCGCCAGCAGGATGACGCTGGCGCGTTGCTGCACGCGTGCCTCCACCCGCCTGCCCCTGGACAGCGTGAGCAACTCGGATGCGGTCTTCGCGTCGAGCTCGATGGCTTCGGCCATTCGCATTTTTTCTACCTCCCTGAGAACTGTGGTCTGCCTGAGATCACAAGCGCCATGAATTACGGCGCAGCCCGCCTGTTCGCATGGATCGAAGCCGCGTAGCAAGGTTCGATCCATCACACGCCTCGTCGCCTAACTCAAAGCTCGTTACATGTGGTCCCGGCACCCGCCATAAGAATGAAAAAACAAGTGCGCGACTGTACGTCAGCGCACACAACGAACTCAGGGTGTCTCTCCATGTTGCGCTTCAACCATCAGACGTCTTCTTGCTCCATTCGAGTGCACTCCGCGCACCTGCATGGAGCCAGGTCAGCAACCAAGCCCACGCCAGGGAGTTGCTGACATGGCACGCGAACGCGCACTTCCCGTCGAGCGGCCTCCGCCGGGCGCAACAGGCCCGGGCACCGTCGTCCCGTTCTACAACGAGCACGACCTCGCCCGCAGCTTCGCCCCTTGGGTCAACCTTCATCAACGCCAGCAGCAAGTCAAAGCCTGGCTGGTGCTCACCGACCTCTGTGTGCTTGCGCTGTGCTTCGTGGCAGGGCGCCTGCCTGCCTGGCTTCGCGATGAGATCAGCCTTTCCCAGGCGATGAACGTCTGGTGGGCGGCCAACGGTCACCTGCGCCTCACGCTGTTTGCCGCTGTGGCGCTGGCGATGGTGGGCTGGATGTGGACCGTGCAGGGCCACTACAGCGCCCACCGCCGAAAACCCTGGTGGGACGAAGCCCGCCAGATGCTCCATGTCATCCTGCTGGCCGCGCTGATTGATGCCATGGTCATCTACCTCGCCAAGTGGCCGTTGTCGCGCCTGTGGACCGGCGCCACCTGGGGTCTGGTGCTGGTGTGCCTGCCGCTGGCGCGCCTGGCTGTTCGCAGCTTGTTGTTGCGCGCCGACCTGCTCACTCAACCCTACGTGCTCATCGGCCACCCCGACGACGTCGAGAAAGCCGCTGCTGCCCTGGCCAGCGAGCCACTGCTGGGCTACAGGCCCGTGGCTGTGGTCTGCCCCGACCCAGGCGCGCGCCTGGTCAAGCTGGGCAGCGACTGCGTGGTCGCGCCCACTGCGCTCACGCCCGGCGTACGCGAGTTCCTGTCACGGCCAGGGCCCCATCAGCTCGTGGGCGTGCTCGGCATCCGGGACAACAACTGGCTGCGCGAACTCGCGCAAGAAATCATGTTGACACGCGATGACCTCGTCATGGTGCCTGCGCTCGGTGGACTGCCCATTTACGGCATGGAGGTCTCGCACTTCTTCAGCCACGACGTGTTGCTGCTGCGCGCCCGCAACAACCTCAACCGGCGGGGCCCGCAGGTGCTCAAACGCGCGCTGGATGTCGTGGGCGCCGCCGCTCTGCTGTTGCTGTTGACACCGCTGTTCGCCTGGGTCGCGTGGCGTATCAAGCACGACGACGCCGGCCCCGTTTTCTTCGTGCAGAAGCGCGTGGGGGTGGACGGTCAGCTGTTTGACTTCATCAAGTTCCGCAGCATGGTGATGGACGCCGACGGCGCCCTGGAACGCTGGAAAACGGAGAACGAAAAGCTCTACGTGCAGTACCTGGCCAGCAACTTCAAGCTCGCCAAAGACCCCCGCGTCACGAAGATCGGCGGCCTCATCCGGCGCACCAGCATCGACGAACTGCCCCAGCTCATCAACGTCCTGCGCGGCGACATGAGTCTGGTGGGTCCGCGTCCGTTGCTGGCGCGCGAGCTGGGCGAGTACGGCAAGAGCATCGCCGCCTACGGCAAGGCCCGCCCCGGCATCACCGGCCTGTGGCAGATCAGCGGTCGCAGCACGAGCACCTTTCAGCACCGGATCAACATGGACCTCTGGTACGTGCGCAACTGGTCTCTCTGGTACGACCTCGTGATCATGCTGCGCACCGTGCGCGTCGTGCTCCGGCAGGAAGGCGCCTGCTGATGTCCACCCCACTTCCCGCTTCCATGAATACCCCTGAAACCATTTACGTGGCGGGCCACCGCGGCATGGTCGGATCAGCCATCGTGCGCCAGCTGCTAGCCGCTGGTCATCCCGCCAGCCACATCGTCACCCGCACCCACGCCGAACTCAACCTGACCGATCAGGCCGCCGTGCGCGCCTTCTTCGCCAACGTCAAGCCGCAGCAGGTGTACCTCGCCGCGGCCAAGGTGGGCGGCATCCACGCCAACAACACCTTCCCTGCCGACTTCATCTACCAGAACCTCATGATCGCGGCCAACGTGATCGAAGCGGCCTTCTGCAACGGCGTGCAGAGGTTGCTGTTCCTCGGCTCCAGCTGCATCTACCCCAAGCTCGCTGCGCAGCCGATGAACGAACACGCGTTGCTCACCGGGCCGCTCGAGGCCACCAACGAGCCCTACGCGGTGGCCAAGATCGCCGGCATCAAGCTCTGCGAAAGCTACAACCGCCAGTTCGGTGACAGCCACGGGGTGGACTACCGCAGCGTCATGCCGACCAACCTCTATGGCCCGGGCGACAACTACCACCCGGAGAACAGCCACGTCATCCCGGCGCTGATCCGCCGCTTCCACGAAGCCAAGGTGACTGGTGCGCCCGAGGTCGCCATCTGGGGCAGCGGCACACCGCTGCGCGAATTCCTGTACGTCGACGACATGGCCGCGGCCTGCGTGCACGTGATGAACCTGCCCAAGGCGCGCTACGAGCAGCACACCCAACCCACGCTCAGCCACATCAACGTGGGCTACGGGTCGGACATGACCATCGCCGACCTCGCTCAAGGCATCGCACGCGCCACCGGCTTCGACGGCCAGATCCGCTTTGACACCAACAAGCCCGACGGCACGCCCCGAAAGCTCATGGACAGCAGCCGCCTGGACAAGCTGGGGTGGCGGACCAGCAAGGTCGATCTCTCCAGCGGGCTGGCCCTGACCTACCAGGACTTCCTGCAGCAAACCGCTCAATGACGGACCCCGACACCATGACCAAGAACCCACCCGCCCACAACCTCCAACCCAAGGTCGCCCTCATCACCGGCGTGACCGGGCAGGACGGCTCCTACCTCGCCGAACTGCTGCTCGAAAAGGGCTACATCGTGCACGGCATCAAGCGCCGCAGCAGCCAGTTCAACACCCAGCGCGTGGACCACATCTACCAGGACCCGCACATCGACGACGCGCGCTTCCACCTGCACTACGGTGACCTGAGCGACACCAGCAACCTGATCCGCATCGTGCAGGAAACCCAGCCCGACGAGATCTACAACCTCGGCGCACAAAGCCATGTGGCGGTGAGCTTCGAGAGCCCCGAATACACCGCCGACGTGGACGGCCTGGGCGCGCTGCGCCTGCTCGAGGCCATCCGCATCCTGGGGCTGGAGAAAAAGACCCGCTTCTACCAGGCCAGCACCTCCGAGCTCTACGGTCTGGTGCAGGAAATCCCGCAGAAGGAAACCACGCCCTTCTACCCACGCAGCCCCTACGCCGTGGCCAAGCTCTACGCGTACTGGATCGTGGTGAACTACCGCGAGGCCTACGGCATGTACGCCTGCAACGGCATCCTGTTCAACCACGAATCGCCCCGCCGCGGCGAGACCTTCGTCACCCGCAAGGTCACGCGCGGCCTGGCCAACATTGG
>JANPKR010000013.1:0-3798 GCA_031426175.1 Hydrogenophaga sp.
GGTGGAGCGTGTTGGTCCGTGGCTCGAGCAGGGCCCCGGTCGGGCGCTCCATCAGGCGGCTCAGGGCGTCGTTCATCCCCAGCGCCGGGTAGCCGGCGGTGCTGGCCACGGTCAGCCCGCTGGCATTCAGCCAGGCCAGCACCACCTCGTTGGCCGCGACCACGTGCAGCTTGTCCGAGAGCTGGCTGGTCTGGGCCTGTTCAAGCGTGCGCTTGACCTCCAGCAGATCGCTGCCCACCGGACCGGTGGCCTGCGAGCCTTCACCTTTGATGGCATCGGCGACTTCCCGTGCGACCAGGCGGGCGTAGAGGGCGTCGACGGTGGTGGCGCTCAGCGCCAGGGGCGCTCCGGCCCCTGACTGGGCGATTTCACCTGGGCGGGCAGCAGCGGACAAGTCGGTCACCCAGCGCACGCCGAGGTCGAGGCTGTCCAGCCACGCGCGCGCTTCAGCCGGGAGCGTGGGCACGGCTTCGCTGTCAACGAGGGCCTGGAGCGCGGCAAAGAGGCGTTGGGCCGATGTGAAACCGGACCCCGCTGCGTCCATGCTCTCGAGCAGGCGCACCTGCAGGTCCAGCAAGGTGGGTGGTGCCATGAGCAGCCCCTCAGCCGTTTGCACCAGCACGCCGGGTTGGGTCAACCAGGGGCGGCTGCCTTCACCATTGTCGGGAACCACGGTCACAGAAAGACCTGCGGTGGCCAGCCAGCCCAGCACACGGGTGTCGACCAGCCAATGGTCTCCCATGGCCGCTGCGGATTGCAGAGCCTGCATGGCCAGCAGCTCGGGAGAGCCGCTGTCGTCCTGATCGCTCACCAACTCCACCTCGGCCGACATCTTCAACTGGTGCCATGCGGCGTCGTTGAGGTAGAGATTGCCTTCCACATCCTGGACCCAGGCGTGTGGAGTGACAGCCCAGACCGCCCAGGGGTCGTTGGCTTGCACGACGTCGGGTTGCCATGCCGGGTCGACGGACTGCGCGAGCGCGTCCAGCAGCCAGGCGCCGGCTGGCAACTTCCAGGCGGGGGAATGTGTTCCACCTTCAGCCGTGATGGCCATCGGCGAATCGATGGCTGCCATGAACTGCGCAGCGGCCCACTGGAGCGCCTCGGAGCGCTCCCCTTCGGCCCATGCGAGCAGCGCCAGGCGTTGCTCTCCGGGCAGCCACAAGGTGTCGGTGGCGGGGTCGCGGATGAGGCGGCTCAACCAGTCGCCAGCGACTGCTGCGGCCGTGGGTTCCGTGATGCTGAACACCAGGCTGGTGCCCTGGCCAAGACCGAGTGTGCGCAGCGCGAGATCCAGCGAGGTGCCCATCTGCAGACCGCCGTCGCTGGTGGGGATGGCTTCGGACAAGGCCTGTGCCACGGCCTGAGCCAGTGCCGCCCGTGCCTGCAGCAGAGCCCAGGATGCCTGCGCGTCAGCCGCGGCCACCTCGGCCGTGGGTGGCAGCGGGCCGGCATCGGCGCGAGCCTGCATCGCGGCCTGAGTCGCCTCGACCTCACGCGTGAGTTCACCCAGGATGCTGGTGACGCCAACTTCCACACCCAGAGCCGGACTTTCAAGCCCATCAACACCAATGACTTTCACGGAGAACTGGCGCGTCCCTTCCGTGGCGTTGGGCGATTGCACGTCGAAGACCAGCGCGCCCAGCAAAGACTCCACAAAACCCAGCGTTGCGTTCCAGGTGAAGCGCAGCTCGCTGACGCCATCGGATACTTCGATGCGTTCGAACGGCAGCACACCCTGCAGTGCATGCAGCCAGACCGGGTCAATGGTCCATTCGTCGCCGAAGGCCGCGCCTTCGGCGGTGATGCGGATGGTCTTGACGCGGGGGTCGATGCTGCTGCGGTTGCTCAAGGCCACACCGCTCAGCCAGTGCAGGGGCTGAGCGCTGGCTTCGTTGAACTGGGCGGCTGCCTGGCTGGTCTCCAGAACCGTGGGGTACTGGACATTGAGGCTCAGGTGGTTGACCGCGCCGATGTTCGACGTCGATCCCGAATCCATGACCTGAAAACCGATGCGGGGATGAACCGGCGCACCGCTCAGCGCGGCATCTGGTGCGTAAGCCAGGTTGTAGCTCATCAGGGCTTGCATGTTGATGACCTGATCCGCCTCCACCGGCACGCCGTTCAGGAGCAGCTGGCCGGAATCCGGGAGTTCGGTGATTTTCACGCCCATGAAATCGTCGCCGTCCACGTCGGAAAAACCGAAGCGATCGGGCGTCAACAGGAACGAGGCGCCGTGGTCCACCACGAACGTGGCGTCCGTGCCCTCGGGCGCATCGGGCGCGGGGTTGATGACCAGGCCCGCGATCGTCGTGGACTCGCCGATGAAGGGGCCGGACAGTCCCCGGCCGATCGTCACGTCCAGGTGCAAAACGCCCGCCACATGTTGATCGGGGCTGAAGGTCACACCAGCGCTGTGGACCAAATCGTTGATGGCCTCGACCGTGCCAAACAGCATGAGCGAATTGGGATCATCGCGTGCGACCGCGACCTGAGGGTGCTGGCTCGTGTCGACCGACAACACGCCGCCACCTTCCAACAATTCAAAGCGCACCCAGACCTGTCCGTGGCGGGCGTTTGTGCCATACGAAAAGGTGAAGTCCGTGATCTGAACGCCCTGGTCTTCATTCAGGGCAATGGCTCCTTCAGGGCCAGTCACCGAGGGTCGCTCTTCGGCGGTGTGCGGAGTTGGCACGGCGTGCCGCATCAAGGGTTCATCAAAAGTGACGTAGTTGAAGAGCGTGCTCGTGGCAACGCCGACCACAAAGAAAAAGTAGAAAAGGTTCCCTGCCAGGTCGGGGGGGACCTGTCCGGGAACGGTCACTTCGTAGGTTCCGTCCGCGCCAACGGGGCTCGCGGGAGGCATCCAGTTGACGATCTCCTCCCATTCGTGGCGTTCGTTGTAGCCAGCTGGGTGAAGGTTCTCGTGCAGTTCGCTCCATTCCTGGGCGGCTGCCTGCGTCTCCGTCTGGGTGGCTCCGATGGAGGACGTGATGCGGTTCATTTCACCCAGGGACAACACCAGCGGCGTGTCGACCGGTGTGGCGGCGAGCGCAGCGGCCGACCCCGATCCATCTGGACCCGGGCCCGCTTCATGGGTGAACGAGGCGTCCAGCTGTTCGGGTTCGAGCAGCGAGAGTCCCAGGGGAACCACCGAGAGGCTGATGACGCGCACGTCCTGCTCGCTCGCGTCGTTCGCAGTGAGTCCAGGATCGATGCCGCTGCCGCCGCCGTCGTTGACCACCATGGAGAGTTGGTGCGTCTCAATGGACATCAACCGGGTCACGTTCTGTCCCAGGAGGTACTGGCTCAGTGCAGTGGCTCGTCC
This sequence comes from Hydrogenophaga sp., assembly GCA_031426175.1. Lineage (GTDB taxonomy): Bacteria > Pseudomonadota > Gammaproteobacteria > Burkholderiales > Burkholderiaceae_C > Hydrogenophaga. The sequence goes on from JANPKR010000013.1 coordinate 3,329, forward strand.
TTCGACGCTGAGTGTCTGGGTACCGTTGCCGGTGAAGGTGAGACCGTTTGCAGCGGTGGCTGCGAGCGTGCCGTCCATGGTCGAAAAATCCACCCTGTAGATCGGATCTTCCGGGTCGTCCAGAAGGACGGGGTAGGTTTGCATCTGCACGCTCGATGCAGCGTACAGGTCGGCATCGTAGTGAACACCGGGCTCGGAGGCGAGCATGGTGTTCAGCGCACTGACCGTGCCGCGCAAGACCAGTTCGTTCGTGCCACTGCCCTCAACGACGACGCCTGCGGCGCTGTTGGCGCTGAGAAGACCACTGCCCACTTTGAGGGTGATGCTGATCTCTGCAGTGCCCGCGTCGACGTCGTTGACCTGCAGCCCCTGCAGACGGGTTGACGATCCCTCCTGCACCTCGATCGCCAGGGTGGGCTGGATGGTGGGCGCGTCGTTGACCGGGTTGATGTGGATGGTGAAGGTGCTGG
>JANPKR010000014.1:0-1736 GCA_031426175.1 Hydrogenophaga sp.
TCGCGCCAGCTGATCACCGAACAAAAGGTGCTGGCCCTGTTCCTGAACCGGGGCACACCGCATTCACAAGCCCTGCTGCCCATGCTCGCCGAGTTCAAGGTGCCGCTGGTGGGCCCGAGCACCGGGGCGATGGCGCTGCACGAGCCAGTGAATCCCTGGGTCTTCAACGTGCGCGCCACCTACCAGCGCGAAGCCGCGAAGGCCATCGAACACCTGGCCAGCATCGGCATGACGCGCATCGCGCTGCTGGAGACCGACGACTCCTTCGGCGCCGACTCGGCCGCCGGCGCGCTCAAGGGTTTTGCCACGGTGAAGCAGACGCCGGTGCTGCAAGAGAAATTCCCGCGCGACAAGCCCGACTTCACCGAACTGGCGGCCCGCGTGGTCAAGAGCAATGCCCAGGCGGTGATGGTGATCGGCTCGGCCGGCAACGCCGCCAACGGCATGAAGGCGATCCGCGAAGCCGGCTCGCGGGCGCAGCTCGTCACGCTGTCCAACAACGCCTCGGAGGGCTTCATCAAACTGCTGGGCGAGCACGCGCGCGGTGTGATCGTCACGCAGGTCTTTCCCAACGAACGTTCGGTGGCGTTCCCGCTGATCAAGGAAGCGCAGGACCTGGCCAGGGCCAAAGGGCTGGAGGGCGTGTCCCCAGCGATGATGGAAGGCTTTGCCGCCGCCAAGGTGGTGGCCGAGGGCTTGCGCCGCGCCGGCCCCAACCCGACACCGGTGGCCCTGCGCGACGCGCTGGAGGGCATGCGCAACTACGACATTGGCGGTCTGCAGATCAGCTACAGCGCCACCGACCACACGGGTCTGGATTTTTCCGATTTGTCCATCGTGAACGCCAGCGGCAAGTTCATGCGCTAGGACAAGCTCCCTCAAGATTTGACGATCAGCACTGGCACCTTGGCGTGGGTCAGCACCTTCTGCGCCACGCTGCCGAGAATCAAGGCCTTCACGCCCTGGCGGCCGTGTGAGCCCATCACGATCAGGTCGCAGCCTTCGGCGTCGGCCGTTTCGATGATCCCCTCGTAAACCACGTTGCGCTCGATGGTGTCGCCCGCAAACGGCACGCCCTCGGCCGCGCAGGCCATGCGCGCGGCGTCCAGCGCCACACCGGCCGCCGCCTTGGCCTCGGTCAGGTAGGCCTGCAGGCCAATGGCCGATGCGTCACCGATGCCGATGTAGGGGAACGGGTCGATGACGTACACGCCGACCACCTGAGCGCCCTGGCTCTTGGCCAGGCCCACGGCAGCGCGGGTGGCAAACGCACTGAGATCGGAGCCATCGGTGGGCAGCAGGATTTTCTTGAACATGGTCGCTCTCCTCGAACGGGGTGGATGAACCGGGCCGCACGCAGCGGCACCATTTCATCCTAGGAGAGACCCGACCCACCGGGCTTGCGTCAGATCAAGCCGGGGCCGGTTCTTTCACGGGCCGCACGTCCACCGCACAGTACTTCAGTTCGGCGATCTTGCCCACCGGGTCCAGGGCCGGGTTGGTGAGCAGGTTGGCCGCGGCTTCCGCATAGGCGAACGGGATGAAGGCGGTGTCCAGCGGCATGCCGTCGTCCAGCCGCACAGGCAATGCCACGGCGCCACGGCGCGAACGCACCTGCGCCATTGCACCGGCAACCAACCCCAGCCGCTGTGCGGTGCTTGTGTGCAGGCTCACCACCGGCCCGGGCTCCAACACATCGAGGACCTCGCTGCGCCGCGTCATGCTGCCGGTGTGCC
>JANPKR010000015.1:0-1812 GCA_031426175.1 Hydrogenophaga sp.
TCGTAGAACACCTGCGCTTCGTCCAGTCGGCCTTGCAGGCGCTCGGTCTCCGCCAGCGCAACGAGTTGGGCCGACACACGGTCGCGCTGACGGAAATACAGGGCTCGCAGCTCGGTGTTGTTGCCCGACTCGCGCACCCCCGCCTCCAGCCGTTGCACGCTTTCGTCGGGTCGCCCGGCGTCCATCAGCGCCTGACTTTCCCGGATGGCGGGATGGGTGGCGCAGCCGGCGATCACGCACAGCAGCAGCACGGCCGCCATGCGGCTGGAGATGAGCAAGGGGTTCAAGGGGTGCTTCCAAACAGCAATCGCTGTGTTTCGTTCAGGGGCAGGTAGGTCAGGCGCATGCCTTGGGCGGTGATTTCGTCCACGCGGTAGTTGGGCAACAGGTCGCCCTGTCGCACCACACGCGGCAGCTTCTGCGCGCCTTCGGCCAGAAATGCGATCACGCGGCCGTCTTCTTCCATGCGGCCAAGGTAGCTGTAGGGCAGCTCGGGTGCGCGAGGTGGTGGCGCAGGGGCCGCTGCGGCTGGGGGTGGCGGTGGAGGCTGCCAGCTCAGGGTGGCAAACAGATCCCCACCCTCGCGCGTCATGCGCTGGGCCTCGGGCTCACGGGTTGCGCTCGGGCTTGTGCTCGCCACCAGGGGCGAGCCCCGCAGGTTTGGCGCAGAGGCCCGGGCAGTTGGCGTGGTGCGCTGAGGCGCGGCCAGCAACTCATCACCGGCATCGTCCACTCTTGCGGCGTACCAGGTGGCCACAAGCGTGAGCAGCAGGCCCCCACCGAGCCAGAGCGATCGGCGATTGGCCATCAGGGTGCCTTGAGGTAGAACGACCAGCGCACCCGCGCCTGGACCTTGGACTCAATCACGGTGTTGCGCTTGAGACTGAGCTCGTCCAGCGCCATGGTCGGCAGTTCGTTGAGCACATCGGCCATCCAGGCGCGCAGATCGGGGTAGGTGCCGTCGGCGGGCAAGGTGATCTGGTAACGCTGAAGCCGACCACCGGGCTCGTCGACCAGGCGGTACTCGCCGGTGGACAACACCACGCCGTGTTCGGTGGCGCTGCGGTGGATGTGCCGCACCGCTTGCAGCGCGCCAGCGGCCTGGGGCAGGCCAGCTTCAAACGCAGCCTGCCGGGTGGCCTGGTCGATCTGCGGGTCGGGTTGCCGGGCCCGGCGCTCGCGTTCGACCAACTGCGCCTGCTGCAAGGACTGCGTTTCGGCGCGGGTGCGGTCGGCTCCGAAATGGGCGATCGGCCACACCAACGCCATGCACAACAAACCCAGCGCCGCCGGCCATCCGTGACGATGCAACAGGAATGCCAGGTGGGTGGTGAGCGAGACCTTCACGACGCACCTCCCCAGGCGATGTCAACCGAAAAGCGGATCACCGACACGCCGTCCTGCAAGATCATCTCGTGCGAGCCCAGCACCACCGAGCTGGACACCGGCGACAGGCGCAGGCTCTCCACATAGGCGATCACCTCGGCCATGGTTTTGGCTTCGCCCGTGATGCGCAACTGGCGCGTGGCACCCTGGGCCTCGAAGCCGAGCAAAGCAATGCCTGGCTCGGCCAGGCCCTCAAGCTCCTTGAGCAGTTTCCCCCAGGGCTGCGCGATCGCCTTGCGCACGCGGGCGTTGGCCGTGATCACGGCGGGCGCCAGTGTGGGCACAGCCGTGCGGGGTTTGACCTTGGCACTGCGCGACTGTCGCTCAGCGTGGTCCAGCGTGGACTGAAAGTCGTCGCGGGCCTGCGCGTAGTCCAACGCAGCCAGCACCAGACCCACCAGCCCCGCGAGCATCAGCGTCCAGCCG
>JANPKR010000016.1:0-14008 GCA_031426175.1 Hydrogenophaga sp.
CCCGTAACCAACAATCAATGGCAACTGCGATAGTTGGGGTTTCATTGTAGGCAAAAAGCCCGGAATGCACACCACCGAACCACCGACAGCCCTTTGTTGCAACGCAGCAACGTGAACTTTATGCACAGCATATCCACAAGATGACGGGAAAACTTGTGGGCCAACTGTGGACGACCTGGGGACTTCCAACACGACTCCCACATGGTGGGTCAGTACTGCATCTCTTTGCAGGAATTTCTTCAAAAACAGCTGCATTTTAGCGAATTTGGTCAACACAAGACCCATGGCAGTGAGCATGCACTAACAATTCTTGAGCCCAATACCCGGTCATCGGGATGGATGCACTGTGGCGAATCGGCCACCCCCACAAAAAACCCCCAGATCCGGAAGGTACTGGGGGTCTTTGTGTGGTCCGACCGGCGGTCAAAGCCAGGAGGCGCCATCAACGCTGCGGTCGAATCACGGTGTACTGCGCCCACTCGCCGCGGCGAAACAAGACATTCACAGGTTTCGACTTGTCGATCTTGCCCAGTGCAGTCTCCATGTCCTTGAGGCTGGCGGTATCGGTATTGGCGATCGCCACAATCACATCACCCTCGCGCAAACCAGCTCGAGCCGCCGGCCCTTCGGCCGATGCGATGCGCACGCCACCCTTGAGGTTGAGCTCCTTCTTTTCCGCGGCGGTCAGCTCTGCAAGCCCCAGACCCAGTGACTGCACTGCGCCGCTCGCCTGCGGCTTGGCGGGTTCAGGCGCAGCGGCCTTCACCTCGGGCTTTTCAGCCTCCAGCTCCGCCACCGTGATCGCCAGATCCCGCTGCGCACCACGGCGCAGTACCGTCATGGAACTCTTGTTCCCTGGCTTGGTGTTGCCGACAAACCGAGGGAGGTCCACCGACTTCTCGATCGTCTTGCCATCAAACTTCAGAATGATGTCGCCGGGCTCGACACCCGCCTTGGCAGCGGGGGACTCGGGCTCCACGCCGCGCACCAGGGCGCCCTTGGCGGCACCCAGACCCAGGGAATCCGCCACCTCCTTGCTCACCTGATCGATCTGCACACCGATGCGACCGCGGGTCACGCGACCGGTGGTGCGGAGTTGATCGGAAACACGAACCGCCTCGTCGATCGGGATGGCAAACGAGATGCCCTGAAAACCACCAGAACGGGAGTAGATCTGGCTGTTGATGCCGATCACCTCGCCCCGCATGTTGATGAGCGGTCCTCCCGAGTTGCCCGGATTGATGGCCACATCGGTCTGGATGAAGGGTAAAAAATCGCCTGTGTCGCGCTGCTTGGCACTCACGATGCCGGCGGTTACGGTGTTCTCGAGCCCAAACGGTGACCCAATGGCCATCACCCACTCACCCACGCGAAGGCGGTTCACGTCGCCGATCTTCACTGGCGCGAGACCCGTGGCCTCGATCTTCACGACCGCAACGTCGGTGCGTTTGTCGGCACCCACCACCTTGGCTTTGAACTCGCGGTTGTCGGGCAAGGTCACCAGCAATTCGTCGGCGCCTTCAACCACGTGCGCGTTGGTCATGATCAGCCCGTCGGCGCTGAGGATGAAACCCGAGCCCACGCCGCGCGGCTGTGCTTCTTCGGAAGGGCCTCGCTCCTGGCGCGGCGTGCGCGGGGTCATTCCCGGAGGCACCGGAATACCGAATCGCTTGAAGAACTCCAGCATCTGCTCATCGGGTGCACCGCCTGCGCCCGGACGCGCTGCCGCTGCGCGCTCGAGCGTGCGGATATTGACCACCGACGGCCCCACCAGATCGACCAGATCGGTGAAGTCCGGGAGGCCTCTGACACTGGCGACTGGCGGCACCACCGGCACCACCGCAGTTTGAGCCGACAGCGGGGCATGCAGGATGAGCGCTGCGGTCCCGATGGCCGCCAGAGCGGCGGATGCGGTCATGGCCAGCAGGGGCTTTTGAATACGTTTCAGGTGCGTCATGGTGATCCTTTACACAAACGCAAATGGCACAACCAGGCCGTGTGCGGCACAGCTTCTCTCCGAACGCAGCGCAATTGCGGCTCGGTAGAGGGAAAACAAGTCTGGCAGGTTCAGCGCTTCCGTTCCAGCGCAAGGGCAAAACGGCGCAGCGTCGGCGGGGGAACCTCGCCCAGCACCGTCAGCCAGTGTTCGCCCACGCGTTTGCTGACTGAGTGCGTGGCACCGACCACCGCCGATTTTTCCTGGCCATGGCGTTGCGCGTCGAAGGGCTCGACAAACAGGGACACGGAAGCCAGACCGTCGGAAAACACCCACTGCATCGGCGCAGTACCCGGCGCCTGGGCGGCACCGGTATCGCGGGTGTGGCAGCTCATGGCAGTGAATCCGGGCACGGCCTCCTTCAGGCGCCAGCCCTCGGCTTCAGCCGTCGTCTTCCGGAACACGGGCCGGTGGACCTCATAGCCACGGGTGTCCTTCATCACCTTTTGCAGCTTGTCCATGCTGACAGGAACATCGAGCTGAAGTTCCGAGAACGACATCTGCTCCAGAACGGCGCCTTGCTCGCCCAGCGTCTGGAGTTTCACCACCAGGCCTGTTTGCCGCTCGGACCAGATGCGATAACCAAACCGCAGGTCGTCCTTGGGCAAGATCTCGACCATATCGGCCAGGTGACCGGCCACTCGCTGCACGCCGGTCTCGCGCACCGAATAGAACTGGGGAATCAGGTTGCTCGGCGCGCGCAGGAGTTCGGGAAACATGCCCAGTGACTCGCGCTTTTCGACAAAGGCTGTCTTCGTTTCCGGCTCGAACGTGATCACATCACTGTTGCGACGGATGGTCGTGCGGGGTGGGCCAGTGAGCGTGTCGACGCGCTCCATCTGCTGGTTCCCGTCGCACACATGCCAGATCTTCGACGCCGACATGGAGGCGCCCGCCGACACCACGAGCGTACCTGTGTAAGCCCGCTGTCTGTAGGCCTCGTGCATGCGGCTGAGCCATTCATTCACGGTTCGCGTGCTGACCTGGGGCGTCGCCGCCACCTGGGCTTGCGAGGCACCACCCAACAGCAAGCCAGCAGCCAGCAAAGCCATGGCACCGATCGGGCGCCAGTGCTTCAAATTCAGGTTTGCATGGTGCCGGCGTGACGAGTTCGCAGCAAAAAAAGGCATGGCAGGTCTCACGTCAGACAGGTTGGATGGCATGGCTACTCAACGTCCGACGTCGTAGGTCGCGTTGCGGATGAAGCCGGAAGGCATCTGCAGGGCGGACATGCCTCCGTGTTGACGGTGTTCGGCCAGCAGGGCTTCGAGTTGCGCGTCGCGGATCACGACGCCCTGACCGGTGTTCACTGCGACAGGTGCGCTGACCGGGGGAGCCACCGCCGCCAACGCAGCGGCAGGTGCTGAAACACTGGGCACGCTCGAGGCCAGCTGGGCGCCATCAGCCGCAGTCGATCCCGATCCGGAGACCACGCTCCAGCTTACCGCCATCACGGCAGCCAGCGAGGCCAAACCCGCCACCAGCTTCCAACGAAACACCGCTTCGTTGGCAGCCTCCCCTCGGACCTGTCCAGAGACGGTTGCGTCGATTTGCAACGGTAAACGCGGCGCAGCATCAGCCTCGATGCCGCTGGATGCCAGGCCGGTCCTGACAGCCGCCAAGAAGTCAGAGGCCGGCTGGGTGCCGATCAGCTCCACGTGCCCACGCAGAACGTCCCCGATCACGTGATAAGCATGCCAGCTCGGCAAAACCTCGGCATCCAGGGAGGCCAGCAAGGCGTCAAGCTCGGCTTCGCCGATCTCTCCATCGGCCATTGCGGACACCGCAACGGAAAGGCCTGCGCTCAGGTCAAGGGCAGCGGCGTTTTCAGCCGGCAAGGCACTGTGATGTTCTTCGGCATTCATGATTCATTTCCCCGTGTGCAATGCAATCGACTTTGCGTGTGTCAAGCCAGAGCCAAAACCACTACCAGCGCTTGCCCGTTTGACGTTCCAGCATCGGTTTGATGCGTCCAGAAATCGCCTCGCGGGCTCGAAAAATCCGTGATCGAACGGTACCAATCGGACAATCCAGCGCTTGCGCAATTTCCTCGTAGCTCATGCCCTCGATTTCCCGCAAAGTGATCGCCATTCGCAACTCTTCAGGCAGTGCATCCATTGCGGCATTGACCGCCTGGGCAATCTCTTTGCTGGCCAGCACCGCCTCGGGCGTCTCGGTGTCGGCCGCACTGAAATTTAGTTCGCGTTCTGACGAGGAAGTTTCATCGTCATCCGAGGATTTCATCTGCGACTGAAAAACCAGGGGGTCACGCTTGAGCTCCATCAGCTGCTTTTTCGCGGTGTTCACCGCGATCCGGTACAGCCAGGTGTAGAACTGGGCGTCGCCCCGGAACTGCGCCAGCGCACGGTAGGCACGGATGAAAGTCTCCTGCGCGATGTCTTGCACCAGATCGGAGTCACGCACCATGCGGCCGATGAGCCGCTCGACGCGGCGCTGGTACTTGATGACGAGCAACTCAAACGCGCGCTGCTCGCCGCCCAGTGTGCGCTGCACCAACATGATGTCGCTGTCGGGAGGCGGGGGGGCGGTGTGGTCTTCGGGAGTCATGCGCGCGGAAATATAACCCAAGGGTTGAAAGGCAAAGGCCCCTGGACGGCATGGCCCGACGACCAGAGGGCCGGCGCATGGTCGGGCGACTTCAGATCCGGCTGTGCACCAGGGCGCGGCGAAGATCGCTCCAGTGCGCTGGGGAGGCTTGTCTTTCGACCCAAACCCACCGTGGACCCATGCTCGACCCGCAGAAACGCAACAAGACACGGTCCTGAAGATCGAGCACACATTTCATTTCGATCAAGACCAGCGACGCCGAGCCAGACTGATCGGACCACCACCAAGCGCTCGCTCTGTCCATTTCGTGCCTGCGCTCCGCGCTCCACTGCACAAAACCTTCCATTGAGCGAGTCCAGCTCAGGCAAGCCCATGCAGTCCAGACCAGCCAAGCGAGAATCCCTGCGCCGCGGATCAGCCAGCCCCAGGGATCCTGAGACTGGAGGTTCGACTCGCCTAGAAAAAACACACCCACCGCAGCACTCACCCCGCCGAGCAACACCAACAGCCAGGCCTGAAACGCACAACGCCCCACCGGGTAGACCACGGATGGGGCGTTGTGCATGATGCGCTCGTGAAATAAGGGCGATCGGTGGGTTCAAACGCGCTTGAAGACCAGCGAGCCGTTGGTACCGCCAAAGCCGAAGTTGTTCTTGAGCGCCACGTCGATCTTCATGTCCCGCGCCGTGTTGGCGCAGTAGTCAAGATCGCACTCGGGATCCCGGTTGAAGATATTGATGGTGGGGGGGCTCTTCTGGTGGTGCAAGGCCAGCACGGTGAACACACTCTCGATACCACCAGCGCCACCGAGCAGGTGACCGGTCATGGACTTGGTGGAGTTCACCACCGCCTTGAGGGCGTGATCACCCAGGGCCGCCTTGATCGCATTTGTCTCGTTCAGATCACCCAAGGGCGTCGATGTGCCATGCGCGTTGAGGTAGTCCACCTGATCGGCATTCAGCCCTGCGTTGCGCAGCGCGCTGACCATGGCACGGCGGGGACCGTCCATGCTGGGCGCTGTCATGTGGCCGGCGTCGGCGCTTAAACCGTAGCCCGAGAGCTCTGCGTAGATCCTCGCACCGCGCGCCTTGGCGAACTCAAACTCTTCGAGCACCATCACGCCCGCACCCTCGCCCAGCACAAAACCATCACGGTCCTTGTCCCAGGGTCGCGAAGCCGTGGCGGGATCGTCATTTCGCGTGGACAGTGCGCGCATCGCGGCAAACCCACCCACCCCCAAAGGCGACACCGTGGCTTCGGAGCCACCGGCCACGATCACGTCGGCGTCACCGTACTCGATCTTTCGCGCAGCTTCACCAATGCAATGGAGACCGGTGGTGCACGCCGTGACAACGGCGAGGTTCGGCCCCTTGAAGCCATACCGCATGGACACATGGCCCGCGATCATGTTGATGATCGAAGCCGGGACAAAAAACGGCGAGATGCGGCGTGGTCCACGGCTCACCAACTCGGCATGGGTCTCTTCAATCAGTGGCAAGCCACCAATACCCGAGCCGATGATGCAGCCAATGCGTATGGCGGTTTCCTCATCCAGCGCGTCACCCAGAGGCAAGCCGGAGTCGATCACAGCCTGATGGGCCGCAGCAACGCCGAAATGGATGAAGCTGTCCATCGTGCGCGCTTCTTTGGCGCTCATGTAGGACTCGATGTTGAAGCCCCTGACCTCGCCCGCGATCTTGCAGGCGAAGTTGGAAGCGTCAAACCGGGTGATGAGATCGATGCCGGAGCGTCCGGCCAACAGATTGGCCCAGGCATCTTCCACCGTGTTTCCCACGGGGCTGATACAGCCCAGGCCGGTCACGACTACGCGACGACGGCTCATTCAATTCCCCCGCGTTCTTGTCCGCACACCTGACAACCCGGATTCCAAGAACCCCCGAAGCAGGCAGCGGTCGAACGCATGCAAATAAACAATCAGGCCTTCTGATGGGCCATTGCGTAATCGATGGCGTTCTGCACCGTCGTGATTTTTTCTGCGTCTTCGTCGGGGATTTCAATACCAAACTCATCCTCGAGAGCCATCACCAATTCGACCGTGTCCAGGGAATCGGCGCCGAGGTCGGCCACGAAAGCTTTTTCGTTGGTGACCTGGCCCTCTTCAACACCGAGTTGTTCGGCAATGATTTTCTTAACACGTGCTTCGATATCGCTCATAAGTCCCTCTGAGGGTGGTTGAAATGCAAGGCCGCCATTTTAGCCGGGCTAGAGAAGTCTCCCCAGATGGCCCGCCGGGCGGCTGGCGCGGCGATTGAACAGAATTGTGGCGGGTAGCGTCGTCAGGACATGAACATGCCGCCATTGACATGGAGCTCCTGCCCAGTCACATAGGACGCGCTAGGGCCAGCCAGGTACGCCACCGCGTGCGCGATATCGGCCGGTTTACCCAAGTGTCCCAGCGGGATCTGACCCAGCAACGCCTTTTGCTGCTCTTCGGGCAACGCAGCCGTCATATCGGTTTCGATGAACCCTGGAGCCACACAGTTCACGGTGATGTTTCGGCTGCCAAGTTCGCGTGCGAGTGCCCGGGTCATGCCGGCCACGCCAGCCTTGGCCGCAGCGTAGTTGGCCTGGCCTGCATTGCCCGACGCTCCGACCACGCTCGTGATGCTGACGATGCGGCCATAACGTTGCTTCATCATCGGGCGGATCACCGCACGACTCATGCGGAACACTGCCTTCAGGTTGGTGTCCAGCACAGCGTCCCAATCGTCATCTTTGAGTCGCATGGCCAGCATGTCGCGGGTGATGCCGGCGTTGTTCACCAGCACATGAAGCCCGCCGTGCGCCTTGACGATTTCATCGATCAAAGTTTCGGCCGAAGCGGCATCGTTCACGTCCAGCTTGGCACCACGGCAGCCCGCGGCGGCGCCAGCCGAACCGGTGAGGCTGGCGGTGATCTTCGCAGCGCCTTCGTCGCTGGTGGCCGTGCCGATCACGATCAGACCACGCGCAACCAGTTCGTGCGCAATCGCGGCGCCAATACCGCGCGAGGAGCCGGTGACCAAGGCCACTTGACCCGCAAATTTCACTTCAGACATGGTGTGCTCCTGGACTCAGGCCAACAGGGTTTTGGCGTCGGCCAGCGTGGCCGGGTCGTACAGGGCGACGCCTGTGAGTTCAGGGTCGATTCGCTTGACCATGCCGGCGAGCACCTTGCCTGGGCCGCACTCGACAATTGTCTCGACACCGCGCGCCTTCATGGCCTGCACGCATTCGACCCAGCGGACCGGGCCGAACGCCTGGCGGTACAACGCATCGCGGATGCGGTCCGCATCGGTCTCCACCGCCACGTCGATGTTGTTGACCACGGGAATCTTTCCCTGCGAGAACTCCGTGCTGGCCAGTTGTTCTTTCAGCCGCTCTGCAGCCGGCTTCATGAGGCTGGAGTGAAAAGGCGCTGACACCAACAATGGAAGTGCACGCTTCGCCCCGTAGGCCTTGAGCACCTCGCAAGCTTTGTCGACCGCCGCCTTGCTGCCTGCGATCACGGTCTGAGCCGGATCGTTGAAATTCACCGCCTCGACCACTTCCAGACTGGCCACACCGAATGTGGCTTGCGCCTCGGCGCAGCCAGCAATCACACGTGGCCCGTCCATGCCCAGGATCGCGGCCATGGCACCGGTGCCCACCGGCACAGCTTCCTGCATGGCCGCTGCGCGGAAGCGCACGAGTGGCGCGGCCTGAGCCAGCGTCAACACACCAGATGCCACCAGCGCGGCATATTCACCCAGGGAATGCCCCGCGAGCACGGACGGCGAGGCACCGCCTTCGGCACACCAGACACGCCAGGCGGCCACACCCGCGACCAGCATCACCGGCTGTGTGTTGGTCGTGAGGGACAGCATTTCCTTGGGGCCTTCTTGGATCAATTGGCCAACGTTTTCGCCCAGTGCGTCCGAGGCTTCTGAGAGGGTACCCAACACCTCGGGATGATCGCCCCAGGCATCGAGCATGCCCACCGCCTGTGAGCCCTGGCCGGGAAATACAAACGCAAAATTCTTCATGTGATCTTCGAATGGTGATGTGCGGAAGAAGCCTGAAGAGGCCCCGCTCAAAAGTCCAGCAGCACAGCGCCCCAGGTGAAGCCACCGCCAACGCCCTCCAGCATGAGCGTGTCTCCCTTTTTCACCTGCCCTTGGCGCACCGCATGGTCCAGAGCAAGGGGTATTGACGCAGCTGACGTGTTTCCGTGCTGGTCGACGGTGACCACCACCTTGTCCATGGACAGCTTGAGCTTGCGCGCCGTGCTTTGCATGATGCGGATGTTGGCCTGGTGCGGAATCAGCCAGTCGACTTCTTCGGCAGTTTTGCCCGCTTTGGCGAGCACGGCTCGGGCGGTATCTTCGAGCACGCCCACGGCCAGCTTGAACACAGCCTGGCCGTCCATCTTGAGCAGCGGGTCACCCAGGATTGAGCCGCCCGAAACATGGCCGGGCACGCACAGGATGCCCGAGTGCTTGCCGTCGGCGTGAATGTCGGTGGCGAGGATGCCTGGCTTGTCCGATGCCTCCAGCACCACGGCTCCAGCACCGTCACCAAACAACACGCAGGTTGTTCGGTCGTTGAAATCCAGAATGCGGCTGAAAACCTCCGCCCCGACCACCAGCGCTTTGTGCGCAGTACCGGACTGGATCAATGCGTCGGCCACTGTCAGCGCATAGATGAAACCGCTGCAGACAGCCTGGACATCGAACACCGGGCAGCCGGCTATCCCCAGTTTGTGCTGCAGCAGCGCGGCGGTTGAAGGAAAGACCATGTCAGGCGTGGACGTGGCGACGATGATCAGGTCGATGTCCGCGGGCTGCACTCCGGCAGCAGCCATGGCTTCGCGGCAAGCTACAGCGGCCAGATCACTGGCGAACACACCGTCCGCAACAAAATGGCGCGCACGAATACCGGTGCGCTCCACAATCCAGTCATCACTGGTTTCCACGCCCCGCTTGGCCAGCATGTCCACCATGTCGGCGTTGGTCAGGCGGTTCGGCGGCAGGCAACTGCCGGTGCCGGTGATGCGGGCGAAACGGGTCATGCGGTGCAGATGGGATGAATCAGAGTGTGGGGATGCTCTTGAGCTCGCTGGGCAGCGACTCGGGCGACATCAGCTGCTGCGCATGTGCGATGCGTCCACGCACGTTGTCGAGAAGCCGGTTGTGGGCGGCATCATAAGCCCGCCCCAACGCCTGTTCGAACGCAAAAGCGTCCGCCGATCCGTGGCTCTTGAATACGAGCCCCTGCAGGCCCAATAACGCCGCCCCGTTGTACCGACGGTGATCGACGCGATTTTTGAACGACTTTAGAACAGGATAAGCGACGATAGCTGCAGTTTTTCGAAAAATACTGCTCGAAAACTCTTGGCGAAGAAAGCCGCTGATCATCGAGGCCAGGCCTTCGCTGGCTTTCAAAGCCACGTTGCCGACAAACCCGTCACACACGACGATATCGGTAGTGCCTTTGAAGATATCGTCACCCTCTACATTGCCGAAGAAATTAAGATCGCCGGTGTTGGCTGCATTTCGCAACAAAACGCCCGCTTTTTTGATCACTTCGCTGCCTTTGATGACTTCCTCGCCAACATTCAACAAGCCGACACTGGGTTCGGGGCGACCGGTGGCAGCTGCGACCAGGGCCGAACCCATCACAGCAAACTGCAACAGGTGCTCGGCAGAGCAATCGACGTTGGCACCCAGATCCAGCACCGTGGTGGCGCCACCGCGGGCATTGGGCATTTGCGTGGCGATGGCTGGGCGGTCGATGCCGTCCATGGTCTTGAGCACATAGCGTGCAATGGCCATGAGGGCGCCGGTGTTGCCGGCAGACACCGCCGCCTGAGCCGAACCATCCTTGACCTGGTTGATGGACACCCGCATGGAGGAGTCCTTTTTGCGGCGCAAAGCAATTTCCACCGAGTCGTCCATCCCGACGACCTCAGTCGCGGGAACGATGGTGCATCGCACGTTGTTGCGCAGTTGAGGCCACGCCCGGAATACTTCGGGTTTGCCCACCAGCAAAAGCTGGGCTTGCGGGTGATCGGCGAGAAAGGCCAGGCAGGCGGGCATGGTCACGCCCGGACCGACATCTCCACCCATGCAATCCACGGCAATGGTGATCATCTCAACTTCCCGAAGCGGGCACGAAAGGTGCCCCATCCATGAAAAAAGCCCGCATGGGGCATGCGGGCCTGGGCCTGTCGAATCCGCCTGACCCCGAGCGCGTGACGCAACGAGGCCATTGGCGAACCCTCACGTCAGGCTTCGGATTTGTTCTTCAGCACCTGACGACCACGGTAGAAACCGTTGGGGCTGATGTGGTGGCGCAAGTGGATTTCACCGGTGGTGGGTTCCACAGCGATGCCTGGCACGTTCAGGGCATTGTGCGAACGGTGCATGCCGCGCTTGGAAGGGGACTTTTTGTTTTGCTGAACAGCCATGGTGGGCTCCTGAAATCGGTAAGGACAAACGGGTGCGCCTGAACCATGCACATGTGGGTGCCTTTGGATGCCAGCGCAAAGCCAAGCATTATAGCCCGAAGCTGTCTTACAAGCCCAGATCCCGATGAGGGGTGAGCAGTGCAACTACCTCTTGAGCCGGGCCAGCTCGGCGAACGGGTTCTTGCGCTCGGGCTCCCCACCGTCCATTCCCACCATGGGGTCGGACGCCTGCATGACCACGGGGACCGGGCAGGTTTCATGCAAGGGCACCAGCGGAAGCTCCATCAACAGCTCGTCTTCCAGCACGTCGTGAAGACGCGGACGGGGCTCGAGCGCCAACAGGTCTTCTTCACATTCGTCGTCTTCGGCGGCCGCCGTGGCTTCGTCGTTCACAAAGCGGAACCACCGATCGACCTTCAATGGCGTGTCGACCGGACCTAGACAGCGCTGACAAGTCAATGGGACCGATGCCTCGGCTTGCAGGTGCAACCAAACCGCCGGCGCGCCGCCTGAAGCGCCAGCGCGAATTTCGCCATGGGCTTTCCAGGCCACCGAACCGAGGGCTGCAAGACCGGCGTCGTCGGCGTGAGCCTCAGCCCGCAGGCGCTCAAAACGGGTCATCGGATCGTCGGCTTGCAGGCTGGCGCCAGCTTGGGCAAAGGCGCGAACGTCCAGCCTTTCGGAATTCCAGCTGGTGTTCAAAGTGGGTTTCATCTGCAGCAGTTTAAAAGAATGCACGCAGAATAGCGGCATGACGCCCGACCGCCCCAGCGCCCCCCCTCCCACCTCGCGCCCACTCATCCTGGGCTCCACCTCCCGTTACCGGCACGAGCTGCTGTCGCGGTTGATGCTGCCCTTCGAGGCGATCGCACCCAATGTGGACGAAACCCCGAGATCGGGCGAGAACCCGGCAGATCTGGCCGTGAGGCTGGCCCTGGCCAAGGCGCGCGACGTGGCCTCGCGCCATCCTCAGGCGGTGGTGATTGGCAGTGACCAGGTGGCGGACTTGCGAGGAGAGCCGCTGGGCAAACCGGGCACGCATGAGCGGGCGGTGGTGCAATTGAAGCGGCTGCGAGGAGAGACAGTGGTGTTCCAGACCGCACTGGCCGTGGTCTGCGCGGCCACAGGGTTCGAGCAATGCGACATCGCCTCGGTGCGCGTGGTGTTCCGCAAACTCAGCGACGCCGAGATCGAGCGTTACCTGCGGGCCGAA
Organism: Hydrogenophaga sp.; assembly: GCA_031426175.1. Taxonomy (GTDB): domain Bacteria; phylum Pseudomonadota; class Gammaproteobacteria; order Burkholderiales; family Burkholderiaceae_C; genus Hydrogenophaga. The sequence goes on from JANPKR010000016.1 coordinate 12,226, forward strand.
CAGCCATACGACTGCGCTGGCAGCGCCAAGAGCGAAGGCCTGGGCATCTCGCTGCTGGAGCGCATCGACAACGACGATCCCACGGCATTGATTGGCCTGCCACTGATCCGCACCTGCCGCATGATCCGCGCTGCGGGCGTGCACGTGCCGTGAGCGCCCCTTCTACCACGAAGGGTGTCCTCTATCTGGTGCCCACACCGCTGGATTTCGGCATGGCGGTGGAGGCCTCGCCCGCAGACACCTGGCTGCCGCGCGAAACGCTGTCGGTCGCCGGTAGCCTGACGTACTGGATCACCGAGAACGCCAAAAGCACCCGCGCATTCCTTAAACGGGTGGAGGCGGTGGTGGGCATTGCAGCGCCCGTGCAGGGTCAACACATCACCGAACTGCCGCGCGCCGTACACAAAAAGGGTGACCACGCACCGCAGGCCGAAGGCGATGCACAGGCGCGGGAGCTGCTGGCACCTGCCCTGGAGGGGCGCAATGTAGGCCTGGTGAGCGAAGCTGGCATGCCGGCCATTGCAGACCCCGGCAGCGCCGTGGTGCGTGCAGCTCACGCGCTGGGCTTGAAGGTGGTTCCGCTCACGGGACCGGTGTCGCTGATGCTGGCTCTGGCGGCCAGCGGCTTGAACGGTCAGAGCTTTGCGTTTGTCGGGTACGTGCCGCAAGAAGCCACGGAGCGCAGCAAGCGACTGCGCGATCTGGAAGCCCTTGCGCTCAAAACCGGGCAAACCCAGATCCTGATCGAAACGCCTTACCGCAACACCGCATTGCTGCAAGCCTTGTTGCAGACCTTGCATCCGCACACAAGGCTGGCGGTGTGCTGCGCCATGTCGCTGCCGCAGCAGGTGAGCCGCAGCGCGCTGGTGAGCGAGTGGAAACGCACGCCGGGCTTGGCCAATGAACTGCTGCTGGACACGCCAGCGGTTTTTCTCTTCGGGCGCTAAAGGATCAACCCATCACCCGCTTGAGGTGGGCGCGCACCGAGGTGCCCAGCTCAACGTTGGCCAGCGCCAGGTCGATCGTTGCCTCCAGGAAGCCTTCCTTGCTGCCGCAGTCGTAGCGCTTGCCGTCGTAGCGGAAAGCTTGCACTTTTTCGACGCCGATCAAGGCGGCAATACCGTCTGTGAGCTGGATCTCGCCACCAGCACCGCGGGGCTGGCGGCGAATGCTCTCGAACACCGCCGGCGTGAGCACATAGCGTCCTGCCACAGCCAGCGTGGACGGTGCCACGTCGGGCGCGGGCTTCTCGACCATCGCGAATACCTCGGCCAGTGCGGCGCTCACACCGTGAACATCGACCACACCATAGCGCCGGGTATCGGCTCGCGGCACGTCCTGAACGGCCAGCACAGTGCCAGGGCTCGATTCATAGGCCTGCACCATCTGCTGCAACACGGTAGGTCCGCCATCGGCCTGGCGCGAGCCCATCATCAAATCGTCGGCCAGCAGCACGGCAAAGGGCTCGTCGCCCACCAGGCGCTCGGCGCACAGCACCGCGTGTCCGAGGCCGAGCGCGCGGGGCTGGCGCACGTACACGCAGTCCATGTCGTCGGGCTTGATGGAGTTCACCAGTTCAAGCAGCGCAGACTTGCCGGCCGCTTCGAGTTCCATCTCCAGCTCGTAGGCCGTGTCGAAGTGATCTTCAATGGCGCGCTTGTGGCGCCCGGTCACGAAGATCATTTCGCGGATTCCGGCTGCATAAGCCTCCTCAACCGCGTATTGAATCAACGGCTTGTCCACCACCGGCAGCATTTCCTTGGGGATGGCTTTGGTGGCGGGC
>JANPKR010000017.1:0-5801 GCA_031426175.1 Hydrogenophaga sp.
GCCCAGGCGCTCGGTCAGCACCTTCCAGCCGTCCCAGTCGCCTTCGGCCATGCCGTCTTCGATGCTGATGATGGGGTACTTGTCGACCCAGGTGGCCAGGATGTTGGTCCAGTCTTCGGCGCTCAGCACCAGGCCTTCGGCGTCCAGGTGGTAGGCCTTTTTGCCATCAGGGCCGTCCTTGTAGAACTCACTCGCAGCGCAGTCCAGACCCAGTGCGATCTGCTCGCCGGCGGTGTAGCCGGCGTTGCTGATGGCTTCCAGGATCATCTGGATCGCGGCTTCGTGGTTGGCCACGTTGGGTGCAAAGCCACCTTCGTCGCCCACGGCGATGCTCATGCCCTTGTCGTGGATGATTTTCTTGAGCGCGTGGAACACCTCGGCGCCCCAGCGCACGGCTTCGCGAAAGCTCGGCGCGCCCACGGGGATGATCATCAACTCCTGCAAATCGAGGTTGTTGTTGGCGTGCGCGCCGCCGTTGACCACGTTCATCATGGGCACGGGCATCTGCACCGCGCTCATGCCGCCGAAATAGCGGTAGAGCGGCAGGCCGGCTTCTTCGGCCGCTGCACGCGCCACGGCCATGGACACGGCCAGCATCGCGTTGGCGCCCAGTCGGCCTTTGTTGTCGGTGCCGTCCAGGTCGATCAGGGTCTTGTCCAGAAAGGCCTGCTCGGAAGCGTCCAGGCCCAGCACGGCCTCGGAGATTTCGGTGTTGATGTGCTCCACGGCCTTGAGCACGCCCTTGCCCAGGTAGCGGCTCTTGTCGCCGTCGCGCAGTTCGATGGCTTCGCGCGAACCGGTGGACGCACCCGAGGGCACGGCCGCGCGGCCCATCACGCCGCTTTCCAACAACACGTCGCATTCGACGGTGGGATTGCCGCGGCTGTCCAGGATCTCGCGGCCAACGATGTCAACGATTGCGCTCATGGGGTCATTACCTCTGGGTCAAAAAAACAAAAAAGTGAATGGGGTTCAGGAGTTGAAATGGTCTTCGAGAAAACCGTTCTTCTTCGTCACGCTGTCCAGCGCCAGCAGCGTTTCGAGCAGCGCTTTCATGTGCTTGAGCGGCACGGCGTTGGGGCCATCGCTCATGGCCTTGGCGGGGTCGGGGTGGGTCTCCATGAAGAGACCTGCCACGCCCACGGCCACAGCTGCGCGTGCGAGCACCGGCACCATCTCGCGCTGGCCGCCGCTGCTGGTGCCTTGCCCGCCGGGCAGCTGCACGCTGTGGGTGGCGTCGAACACCACCGGTGCACCGGTCTCGCGCATGATGGCCAGCGAACGCATGTCGCTGACCAGGTTGTTGTAGCCAAAGCTCGCACCGCGTTCGCAGGCCATGAAGTTGTCTTCATTCAGGCCCACTTCTTTCGCTGCTGCACGCGCCTTGTCGATCACGTTTTTCATGTCGTGCGGCGCAAGGAACTGGCCCTTCTTGATGTTCACCGGTTTGCCGCTCTGCGCCACGGCACGGATGAAATCGGTCTGTCGGCACAGGAAGGCCGGTGTCTGCAACACATCACAGACTTTGGCCGCCTCGGCGATGTCGTCTTCGCTGTGCACGTCGGTGAGCACCGGTACGCCGAGTTCGCGTTTGACCTTGGCCAGGATCTCCAGGCCTTTCTCTCGGCCCGGGCCGCGGTAGGTGGTGCCGCTGCTGCGGTTGGCCTTGTCGAAGCTGCTTTTAAAGATGAAGGGGATGCCGAGACTGCTGGTGATCTCTTGCAGCTGCCCGGCCACGTCCATCTGCAACTGCTCGGATTCGATCACGCAGGGGCCGGCGATCAGGAAAAAGGGCTGGTTCAGTCCGATGTCGAAGCCGCAGAGTTTCATGGTGGGTCTCGATCAGGCGGTGGCCACAGCCGGGGTGGTCTGCGCCTGCTGGGCCAGCGCGGCCTTCACATAGGCGTTGAACAGCGGGTGCCCAGCCCATGGCGTGGACTTGAACTCGGGGTGGAACTGCACGCCCACGTACCAGGGGTGCACGCTCTGGGGCAGCTCCACCATTTCGGTGAGCTGCTCGCGCTGGGTGAGCGCCGAGATCACCAGGCCGGCCTTGCGCAGTTGGTCGAGGTAGTTCACGTTGGCCTCGTAGCGGTGGCGGTGGCGCTCGGTGACCACCGGGCCGTAGATCTGGTGCGCCAGCGTGCCGGGTGCCACGTCGGAACTCTGTGCGCCCAGGCGCATGGTGCCGCCAAGGTCGGAGTTGGCGTCGCGCTGTTTGATGCTGCCGTCGGCGTCTTTCCACTCGGTGATGAGTGCAATGACGGGGTGCGGCGTGTCGGCCTCGAACTCGGTGCTGTTGGCGTCTTTCAGACCCGCCACGTGGCGCGCGTATTCGATGGTGGCGACCTGCATGCCCAGGCAGATGCCGAGGTAGGGCACCTTGTGCTCGCGGGCAAAGCGCGCCGCGCAGATCTTGCCTTCAATGCCGCGCTTGCCAAAGCCGCCGGGCACGAGGATGGCGTCAAAACGGCCCAGTACCTTGTCCACGTTGGTGGGGCTGATCGTTTCCGAGTCGATGTAGTCGATCTGCACCTTGGCGTGGTTTTTCATGCCAGCGTGGCGCAGCGCTTCGTTGAGCGACTTGTAGCTGTCCGACAGGTCGACGTATTTCCCGACCATGGCGATGTGCACTGTGGCCTTGGGGTGCTCCACCTCGTAGACCAGATCGTCCCAGCGCTTGAGGCTGGCCGGTGGCGTGTTCAGGCGCAGCTTGTCGCAGATCAGACCGTCCAGACCCTGCTCGTGCAGGATGCGGGGCACCTTGAGATGGTGTCCACGTCCCACATGGAGATCACGCCCCACTCTGGCACGTTGCTGAACAGGCTGATCTTGGCGCGCTCTTCGTCGGGAATGCGGCGGTCGGCGCGGCAGAGCAGTGCGTCGGCCTGGATGCCGATCGCGCGCAGTTCCTTGGCGGTGTGCTGCGTGGGCTTGGTTTTGAGTTCGCCGGCGGCAGCGATCCAGGGCACGTAGCTCAGGTGCACGAAAGCCGAGTTGTTCGGGCCCATGCGCAGGCTCATCTGGCGCACGGCTTCCAGGAACGGCAGCGATTCGATGTCGCCCACGGTGCCGCCGATTTCAACAATCGCCACGTCCACCGCGTCGGGCGTGCCGATGCCGGCGCCGCGCTGGATGAATTCCTGGATTTCGTTGGTGACGTGCGGTATCACCTGCACCGTCTTGCCGAGGTAGTCGCCCCGGCGCTCTTTCTCCAGAACCGACTGGTAGACCTTGCCGGTGGTGAAGTTGTTGGTCTTCTTCATGCGCGTTTCGATGAAACGCTCATAGTGGCCCAAGTCCAGGTCGGTCTCGGCGCCGTCGTCGGTGACGAAGACCTCGCCGTGCTGGAAGGGAGACATGGTGCCCGGATCCACGTTGATGTACGGGTCGAGCTTGATGTGTGACTTTGAGGCCGCGGGACTCAAGAATGGCGGCGAGGGATGCGGAGGCGATGCCTTTGCCCAGGGAGGACACCACACCGCCGGTGACGAACACAAATTTGGTCATGTCTCGGGCGAGCCAGATGCTCGCAGGAGGTGGAAATGGCGATTATAAATGCCGCCCTTCCAGCTCCCACCCGGCCGGGCATGTGGAGAGGGCCCAACTGCTACATTGCGCCCATGAACGAACTCGCTGGAAAACACATCGTCCTGGGTCTTTCGGGCGGCATTGCCTGCTACAAGGCGGCCGAACTCTGCCGGGCGCTGGTGAAAGCCGGTGCCACGGTGCAGGTGGTCATGACCGAAGCGGCCGAGCGGTTCATGACCGCCGTGACCATGCAGGCGCTCTCGGGCCGCCCGGTCTTCACCTCGCAGTGGGACGCGCGCACCTCGGGTGGGGCTGACAACAACATGCCCCACATCAACCTCAGCCGCGAGGCCGACGCCATCGTGGTGGCGCCCGCCAGCGCCGATTTCATGGCCAAGCTGGTGCACGGCCGGGCCGACGAGCTGCTCTCGCTGATGTGCCTGGCGCGCCCCATCGAGAGCGTGCCGCTGATCCTGGCTCCGGCCATGAACCGCGAAATGTGGTCGCATCCCGCCACGCAGCGCAACATCGAACAGCTGCGCGCCGACGGCACCACCGTGCTCGACGTGGGCGCGGGCGAGCAGGCCTGCGGCGAAACCGGCGACGGCCGAATGCTGGAGCCCGACGAGCTCCTGTACGACCTGATCCGCTTCTTCACGCCCAAGGTGCTGGCTGGCCGGCATGTGCTGGTGAGCGCCGGCCCCACGTTTGAGGCCATCGATCCGGTGAGGGGGCTGACCAACCTCTCCAGCGGCAAGATGGGCTTTGCCATTGCGCGGGCCGCGCACGAGGCCGGTGCCCAGGTGACGCTGGTGGCCGGTCCGGTGGGACTGCCAACGCCGCGCGGTGTGGGGCGCGTCAACGTGAAGTCGGCGTTGAACATGCAGAAGTCGCTGGACCACCTGGCCCAGGCCGCCACCGTGTTTGTGTCGGCCGCGGCCGTGGCCGACTGGCGCCCGGCCCAGATGCTGGACCAGAAGATCAAGAAGGACGGTTCGGGCGAAGTGCCCACGCTGTCGTTTGTAGAGAACCCCGACATCCTGGCTGGCATCGCGGCCAGTCCGCGCGCGCAGAGCGGGGCGCTGTACTGCGTGGGCTTTGCCGCTGAGAGCCACGACCTGCAGGCCCACGCCCAGGCCAAACGGGCGCGCAAGGGCGTGCCGCTGCTGGTGGGCAACATCGGGCCGGACACCTTCGGACAGGACGACAACGCGTTGCTGCTGGTGGATGCTCACGGCACGCTGGAACTGCCACGGGCTTCGAAGCTGGTGCTGGCGCGTCAGCTGGTCGCCGAGATCGCGCGGCGCATTCAGAACTGACGTTGCTTCAGTCCCACCAGGGGAGCAGCCGCTTCATCGCCGCCACCTCGCCGCAGTGGTCGGGCACATAGCCCGGCAAACTCGACAACTGCTCTTGCCAGGCCCGGCTGCGCAGCCGCTGCAGCAGGCGTTGCACGGCGGGTTGTTCCAGAGCTGTCTTGAGACACACCAGCAAATAGCGCTCTTCGGTGAGCGGCACAAAGCCCAGGCTTTGGGTGCGCGCGGCGTACTCTGTGCCCAGGCCGACATCGGCCACGCCGCTGGCCACCGCCTGAGCCACCGCCGCGTGTGAGCTCTCCACCCGCTCGAAGCCGGTGATGTCTTCGGGCATCAACAGCGCCTGCGTGAGCAATTCGTCCAGCAGCAGGCGCGTGCCTGTGCCCAATGCGCGGTTGACAAAGCGCGCTTGCAAACGGGCCACATCGTTCATGTCTTGCAAATGCAGCGGGTTCCCGGGGGCCACCATCAACCCCTGGGCGCGGCGTGCGAAGCCGATGATCTTGTGCAGACCAGGCTTGAGCAGCGGACGGTAGGTGCGCGCGCTCTGGCTGCCCGACGCGGCGAAAGGCTGCGCATGAAAGCCTGCCAGGGCGCATCGGCCTTCGTTGAGCGCGCGGATGGCATCCACGCTGCCGCAAAAGCGGATGTCCAGGTGCAGGCGCTCCGTGTGCTTGCCGCCCGCTGCCGGGGTGGCTGCAAATTCCTGCAGGGTGCTCAGGGCGTGGTCGTGGCTGGCGTAGAGCGTCAGCACCTCGCTCTCGCCCTCGTCGCCCTCGTCGTCGAAAGCGCGGGCGAACGCGCGTTCGAGCTCGGCGCGAAGGCCTTCAATCTGCGGTCCCAGGCGGGCCTGGGCCAGCCGTTCGGCCATCAGCAGGCGTTCACCAAACGGCGTCAGTCGGGCGGCCTGACCACGCTCCCAGAACAGCAACGCCTGGCCCAGCGCGGCTTCCC
>JANPKR010000018.1:0-4704 GCA_031426175.1 Hydrogenophaga sp.
TTGAGCTGGATGATCGCTGCGGCGCTGTCCTTCTTGTCCAGGTACTCACGCGCGGACTCCACCATCTTCTGCGGATCGCTGTTGCCACAGGCCGACAGCAGCATGGCGATGGACAAAGCCACCGGCGCGATGCGCCATGGAATGGTTGTGTTTTTCATGGAGTGCTCCTCTTGATCAAGCGGGGTGTCATTTCAAACCGAGGCGGTGCATCAGGTCGTACAGGGTGGGCCGGCTCACGCCCAGCAACTCGGCCGCTTTGAGCACGTTGCCGTTGGAGCGGGCCAGTGCGGCTATCACAGCTTTTTTCTCGGCTTCGTCACGCACGGTGCGAAGGTCCAGCGACGCATCGCTCTCCTCGCCCGCCGGGACAGCCAGCCCCAGGTCTTCTGCGGTGACCTGGCTGCCGTCGGCCATGATGGTGGCGCGTTTGATGCAGTTTTCAAGTTCGCGGATGTTGCCTGGCCACTTGTGCGCCTCGATGGCCCTGAGCGCATCCTCTGACAGAGAAAGGTTGCGCCGGTTCTGCTCTTGTGCAAAGCGTTTGGTGAAGGCGTGTGCCAGCAAGGCCGCGTCTCCCACGCGCGAGCGCAGCGGCGGAATGTTGACCACAATCTCCGCCAACCGGTAGTAAAGATCTTCGCGGAAGCGCCCTTCGGTGGTGAGCTGCTTCAAGTCCTGGTGGGTGGCGCAAACGATGCGCACATCCACCGGAATCTCCTGGCGGCCGCCCACCCGCTCGATCACGCGCTCCTGCAAAAACCGCAGCAGCTTGGCCTGCAGCGGCATGGGCAGGTCACCGATCTCATCGAGCATGAGCGTGCCGCCGTTGGCGGTTTCGATCTTGCCCAGCGTGGTCTTGGCAGCGCCAGTGAACGAACCCTTTTCGTACCCGAAGAGCTCACTTTCCAGCAAATTCTCGGGGATGGCCGCACAGTTGATGGCCACGAAGCGTCCCGACCTGCGATTGGACGATTGGTGCAACCCGCGGGCCAGCACCTCCTTGCCGGTGCCGCTCTCGCCCAGCAACATCACGGTGGCACCGGTATTGGCCACTTTCTCGATGGTGCGACACACCCGAAGCACGTCGGGGTCGCGTGTGATCAGGCCGGCCAGCGTGTCGGGCTGGCGCATGGACTGCAGGCGGGCGTTTTCGGTTTGCAGCTCGTGCAGTCGGAACGCGCGCTCTACCGTGAGGTTGAGCATTTCGGGTTCGAAGGGCTTGGCCAGGAAATCGTAGGCGCCCATGGCAATGGCCTTGAGGGCGTTGGCCTGCCCGTTCTGGCCGGTGAGCACGATCACCTTGGTGTCCGGGGCCGAGCCAACGATCTGTTCCAGCAGGCGAAAGCCCTCTTCGGTGCCATCCGCGTCGGGCGGCAGGCCCAAGTCCATCGTGACGACGGCGGGTGCATGCCTTCGGAGTTGGGTGAGCGCACTCTCGCGGTCGTCCGCGGTTGCGGAGGCAAACTGGTCAAGCGACCATCTGATTTGTTTCTGCAACGCCAGATCGTCTTCAACGATCAGCAGTTGCGGGCCTTTGTCTGCGCTCATGCCTCTCCCAATTGATGCCAGTCGGATTCATGGAATGACTCGATCAGCGGCAGCAGCAGCGTGACCACGGTCCCCTCGCCCTCCTTGCTGTCCACGCTCACCTTGCCGCCCAGCTCCTGAACGTATTGAAAACTCTCGTAGGCGCCGATGCCCATGCCAGCCTCCTTGGTGGTCTGGAACGGCTTGAACAGCCGCTCCTGCACGAAGCTCTCCGACATTCCCGCGCCATTGTCCCCGACTTCCACGCGCGCGTGGCTGCCGAAACGGTCGATCTTGAGCCACACCCGTTGAGGCGATTCGGTGGCATCCAGCGCGTTGTTCACCAGGTGACCCATGACACGCTCAAGGCGATCCTCGTGACCCCGGGTCGCCACCCGTGGTTGGAGGTCTACCTCCAGCTCGCGACCGCGGCGCGACACGCTTTGTGCCAGGCCCTGTGCAATCTTTCCAAGGTCGACACCCACAGCCGCTCCACTGGGGGCAGCCCCTTCGCGCAGTTGCAGCATCAGTTGACGCATGCGCTCCAGCGAGTTCTCCACCGTCATCAGCATGTCGGCCTGGAACTCGGGGTTGTGGCTCAGGCGCTTGGCGTTTTTCACCATCAGCGACAGCTGGGTCACGATGTTCTTGAGGTCGTGAACCACAAAGGCCGACATACGACTGAAGGCTTCGAACTTGCGCGCTTCCAGCAAAGCTTCTGTCGACTGCATCTGGGCCAGAAAACTCGCGGCTTGTCGCCCTGCCGTCTTGAGCAGGTCGGTCACTTCCCAGTTCACATCCATGCGGGTGCGTGGGCTGCCCAGCACCACGAAGCCCAGCAGTTCGTTACCCAGCCACAGAGGCACCAACAGCCACGCCTGCGTTTGGACTTCGAGCCAATCGGGCAAGGTGAGGTTCTCGTACCGATCTGGGGTGAGGCGGTATTCCTCAAGGTTGACCACCCAGCCGGTGCGGTTCATGAAGCCCAGCAAGGCCGAATCCACTGGCTCGGTCTTTGAAAGTTGCGGCAAGTTCCAGCGCGCCACCTGGCGGTACAGCTTTTCGTCGGGCCGGCGCAGCCACAGTGAACCGGCCGGGCTCTCCAGCATGTCGGCCAGGCCACGGATCACGTTCAGCCCCGTTTCCCCCGGCGCGCCCTGAGCGGAGAGTGTCTGAGTGAACTTGAGCCACTCTTCGCGGTAGTCGTAGCGGTAGTTGAAGAAGTGTTTGCCCAACATCACCCGCAGGCGAGCCCTGAAAGAGCGCGACAACGCCAGAGCGATCAGCAACACCAGCGCAAGAAACACCAGCGCGAGCTGCAAGGCACGGCCCCAGTCGCTGCCGAAATAGCGCACGTAGTAACCCACGCCGGCGATGAACAGCAAGTAGCCACCCGCCATGAGCAGGGTGGCCGAATGAAAGACCACCTTGCGCGATACGCGGATCTTGGCAATCCAGTTGCGGTGGCGGGTGGTGGACAGCAGCAGCAGCGGCATGAGAGCCGCGTGCACGATGCCTCGGATGCTCCAGGCATCTTGATCGATACCGTTGAACAGCACCGCTTGCGAGTACAGGTACAGGTCGAACAGAAAGATCCCCGCCAACCCCAGGCAGATCGGTTTGGCGCTCCACAGCGCATCTTCAGGGAGGTTGCGAAACAGTTGCTCCACCAGCACCAGTCCGAACACCGACAGCAGCATCATGGTGAGGAAGAGACCCACCGGAGCACCAACCGCAGGCTGGAACCAGATCGCGGAAAACGCCAGACTGAGCAGGCTCAGCAATGGCAGCGCCAGCGCGAGTGGGGCCATCCAGGGCGCGGCATCCAGCGCTCGCCCTTGATCGGCGCTGACCCGGAAGAGGAACACGATGAACGCAAACCAGGCGGCGTATCTGCAGACATCGGCCACAGCGGCCCACACCCACCAGATGGGCGCTGCGATCGCCACCAGGCTCAAACCCGCCCAAGCGGTGGTGAACAGGGCGGCCAGCAGAATGGCCACTCCGGGCCGATTCATGGGCCGCTTGACGTAACCCTGGCGGGCCACCAAGAAAGCCAGCAGCGCATAGGCCATGGCCGCGGCGGCGAAGCCCCAGGCCATCAGGGAGTTGTCGACGCCGATCATGCCGGTTGCCCCGCCGTCGTGAGCCCGCGAGCTTTACTGGGCACCTTTGCCCGTCAGCACCACGCCGATGGTCTCGAAAAGGATGACCAGATCGAGGAAGAGCGAGTGGTTCTTCACGTAGTACAGGTCGTACTGCAGCTTCTCCACCGTGTCCTCGCGCGACGCGCCGTACTGGTAGCTGACCTGGGCCCAGCCCGTCACGCCCGGCTTCACACTGTGACGCACTGCGTAGAAGGGGATGTCCTGTGTGAGTTGGTCTACAAAGTAGGGGCGTTCCGGTCGCGGACCCACCAGACTCATGTCGCCCGTCAACACGCCGAACAACTGCGGCAGCTCGTCGATGCGCAGCTTGCGGATCACGCGACCGATGCGGGTGACCCGGCTGTCGGCGGCGGTTGCCCAGCGCGGTACGCCGTCTTTCTCGGCGTCGGTGCGCATGCTGCGGAACTTCACCACGTTGAAAGTCTTGCTTCCCAGGCCCACGCGCTCCTGTCGGTACAGGATGGGCCCCGGACTCTCCAGCTTGATGGCCAGTGCGGTGAGCAACATGATGGGCAGCGAGAGCACGATCAGCACCACGGCCCCGGCGATGTCGAACAAGCGTTTGACCGAGGTGCGAACAAAACCCTGGTTGAAGCCCTCGCCAAAGATCAGCCAGCCGGCGGAGGCAGACTCCAGGCGGATCTGGCCCAGGTTTTGTTCAAAGTAGGTGGCGATGTCGGACACGCGCACGCCTTGAAGCTTGCAGTCGAGCAGCTCGCGCATGGGCATGCTGCCGCCACGCCGCTCTGTCAGTGCGACCACAATCTCGTCGACACCGGTTCGCGTGACGAGGTCGTTGAGGCGCTCACCGGGCGCCAGCGTGGCCCAAGACGTCACCTTGTGGTCGGTTTCGTTCGGGCTGGCGTAATAGCCCACCAGCTCCACGTTGGCGCTGGCGTGTGTCAGCGACTTGCCCACCATCTGGGCGCGTTCCCCGGTGCCATAGACCAGCACCTTGCGCCGGGTCAGCGACTTGGGCAACATCTCTCCCACCAGAACCCGGTGGGTC
>JANPKR010000019.1:0-1808 GCA_031426175.1 Hydrogenophaga sp.
TCGCGCTCGCCCAGGTGCACGCAGTGGCCGTGCGCATCCGCAAACACCTGCACCTCCACATGCCGGGGGCGCAAGAGCGCGCGTTCGATCAGCAGGTCGCCGTTGCCGAAACCGCTCAGGGCTTCGGAGCGGGCGCTGTGCATCGCGGGGATCAGTTGGTCGGCGATGTGCACCACCCGCATGCCGCGCCCACCGCCACCAGCCACGGCTTTCACCATGAGCGGAAAACCCACGCGCTGCGCTTCGGCCACGAAGGTCTCCTCGCGTTGGTCAGCGCCGAAGTAGCCCGGTAGACAAGGCACGCCGTGCGCAACGGCCAGCGCCTTCGCCGCCGACTTTCTGCCGAGCGCGCGGATGGCCGCTGGCGGCGGGCCGACCCAGGTGAGGCCGGCGTCGATCACCGCCTGCGCGAAGTCGGCGTTCTCGCTGAGGAAACCGTAGCCGGGGTGCACGGCGTCGGCGCCGGTGGCGCGTGCAGCTTCGATCAAGCGGTCCACACGAAGATACGACTCGGCCGAAGTGGTGCCGCCCAGCGCAAACGCGGTTCTGGCCTCCCGCACGTGCATCGCGTGGCGATCGGGCTCGGCGTACACGGCCACGGTCTGGATGCCCATGGCGTGCGCAGTGCGGATGACGCGGCGGGCGATCTCACCGCGGTTGGCTATCAGGAGTCGCTTCATGAATCAACTCCGGCGCCGGGTCGCCCCAAGCCGGGTTCGCCCCCTTGGGGGGCAGCGACCCGCGCAGCGGTAGAGCGTGGGGGCACGTTTCCGAGCCAGGGGGCGGGCTGCTTTTTAGAGAATGCCGACAGACCCGCTGCAGCTTCGGGGCTGCGCAGGCCCGCGGCAAAGGCGATGGCCGCTTCATCGCGCAAATCAGGCACGTCACCGCGCAGGCGCTGCAGCAGCCGTTTGGTGCTGGCCACAGCGCCGGGTGCGGCGCGTCTCAGCCGAACCAGTCGTTCCTGCAGACCCTGCTCCAGCTCACCGTCGTCGGCCACCTCGTCCACCAGGCCGAGCTGCATGGCGGCTTCGGCGCGAAAGCTCAGCCCCTGCAGCAGGCACTGCCGGGCCTTGGCCTCGCCCAGGCGCATCCACACAAAGGGCGCGATCTGCGCTGGTGGCAAACCGAGGGTGACCTCGGGCGTGCCGAACACCGAATGCTCGGTGGCGATGACGTGGTCGGCACAACACACCAGACCAAAACCCCCACCCATGGCCGCGCCGTCGACCGCGCACACCAGCAGCTGCGGCAGCGCACACAGCGCATGGAGAACATCGCCAAAACCGCGGTTCATGGCGATCAGCGGGTCGTCTTCGCCGGGCTTGAGCGGCTGGCCAATGGCGCTGGCAAAGTTTCCCAGGCTGCCACCGGCGGTGAAGGCGCCGGGCGCGCCGGTGAGCACGATGATGCGCAGGCTGTCGTCTTGCTGGGCACGCAGCGTGGCTTCATACAGGCCCAGCACCATCGCGTCGCTCAGCGCATTGCGCGTGGCAGGGTCGTTGAGGGTCCAGCGCTCGGTGTCCCCCTGTCGCTCCACCCGAAAGACCTGGCTCACTTCACCGGCCTTTTGGCAATGCCCATGGTCTTGGCGAGGATGCCCAGCATCACCTCGTCCGCCCCGCCGCCAATGGAGGCCAGGCGACCGTCGCGGTACATGCGCGAAACCTTGTTCTCCCAGGTGAAGCCCATGCCGCCCCAGAACTGCAGGCAGGTGTCGGGCACGGTGCGGTTCAGGCGCCCGGCCTTGAGCTTGGCCATGGTGGCCCACTCGGTCACGTCTTCACCCGCGATGTAACGCTCACACG
>JANPKR010000020.1:0-12065 GCA_031426175.1 Hydrogenophaga sp.
GCCGCTTCGAACATCTGTACCACCGCATCAAAACGCTGCGGGCTGCGTGGCACGTACACCACCAGCGGAGGCGGCAGGCCCGCCGCCTGCAGGCCGGTTTGCACCTGGCGGATGGCGTCGATGAACTGTTCGTCTTCGCCCGCGATGGCGCTGGCGAAACACAGCACGGGTCTGCGTCCCGGTGATGCGGTGGCGAGTTGCCAGGGTGAAAGCAGGGACTGTGCTGCTGCGATCTGCTGCGGCGACACCGGCAGATCAAACCGGGTTTCGCCCGCGATCACCACGCGTTCACAACCCACGTCCCGAAAACGTTGGGCATGGGTTTCGGACTTGCACAACACCAACTCGTAAGCCTGAAAGATGCCGGCGCGAAAGCCGCCCCATTTTCGGTCGCGCACGATGCTCTTCTTCGGGTACTGCGCGTTGGCCATGGCAAGCGGCACACCCTGGCGGCGGATCGTGGCCAGCAGCACCGGCCAGGTGTCGATCTCGGTCATCACCGCCGCGCGCGGACGCACTCGGCGGATCAACCGGCGCACCGCCCAGCCCAGTTCCAGTGGCACGTAGCTCACTTTCAGGCGCTGCTGCGCGATGGCGTCGGCAAACAGGGTGAGTGCGGCGGTGCGGCCGGCCGGGGTCAGGGTGGTGATGAAGACAGGGTGGCCTGCCTCGAGCAAGGCGCGCACCAGCGGCGCGGCGCCGCGCATCTCGCCCATGGAAGCGGAATGAACCCATACCGGGCGGTCCAACGCGGTCGGCGCGGCGCCAAAGCGCTCGTCCCAGTGCGCTCTGTACAGCGGCTCGCGCTGGCCCCGTTTCCACAGAAACAGCAGGAACACCGGAAGCAGCAGTTGCCACAGCATTTCGTACACGCCGATCAGCACGGACAGCCGCCAGTTGGGCGGAAAAGGGCGGGCGGTGTTGTGCGCAGAAGAGGGGGATGCCATCGGTGGTGACGATACGGTACGGGCGGGGGTGCCAGCGCGTCGCTCCAGGGGCTCCGGTCGAAGGCCATTCAGTATAGTTACGGCCTTGGGCAGGCCCTTATTCAGTGGCCGGCCACTCCACACAGGACACCTCCGATGCCCCTTCCCACGCCGGCCTGGACCGCAGTCATTCCGCTGCGCGCCGGATCCAAGGGCCTGCCCTCGAAAAACATCCGCCCGCTCGCGGGCAAACCGCTGTACCGGCACGCGGTGGACCAGGCGCTGCAAGCTGGCGCCCAGCGCGTGGTGATCACGACCGACATCCCCGAGGTGCTGTGGGCCGAACTTCCGACCCAGGTGACGCTGGTGGAACGCCCACCCGAACTGGCTGGCGACTCCGTGCCCATGGCGCCGGTGCTGCAGCACGCCCTGCACACCGCCGACTGCCATGGCACGGTGGTGCTGTTGCAGGCCACCTCGCCACTGCGCCAGAGCCGCGACATTGAAGCCGCACTGGCCGTGTTCGCCGGGGGTTACTTCGAACTGGTCATGTCGGTCACCAGCGCCGACCGGGGCGTGCTCAAGTGGGGCACGCTGCGCGGCAACCGGTTCCAGCCGCTGTCCGACCCGGCGCACTGCTTTGCCAACCGCCAGAGCCTGCCACCGGTGGTTCGGCCCAATGGCGCCTTGTATGTGCTGAACGCGGAGCGCTTCGTGGCCAGCGGCAGTTTTGTGTCCGAGCGCATCGGCGTGGTGGAAATGCCGGCCGAGCGCAGTCAGGACATCGACTCGCTGGACGACTTTGAACGTTGCGAAGCCGCGCTGGAGGCAGCACATGGCCAGTGAGATGAACACCGACCACATGGACCTCTACGCCGCGCCCACCTGGCAGTGCGTGATGGTCTGCTGGGGCACCAAGTACTCCACGGCGCTGATCAACAACCTCGTGCGCAGCATTGCCAACAAGGCCAGGTCGCAACCCCGGTTCATCTTGATTTCGGATCGGGAGCGCCCCGATCTGGCGGACCGCATTGAGCTGGTGCGGTTTCCCGAATACTGGCTTCAAGACAGGCTCAAAACCTCGGGCTGCCAGGCCAAGCTGGTGATGTTCGACCACGGCATCGTCCCCACCGATCTGCCCGCGATCTATGTGGACCTCGACACCATCGTGCTTGGTGATCTGGGCACCGGCCTGAAGCTGATGGAGAACCGACAGACCGTGGCCATCCTTCAAAGCGCGATCATTCCGTTTGGCTGGATCGGACGCACGCTGTACCGCTGGACCAACCGCCGCCGCTACGCGCGCGGCAATTCGTCTTTCGTGATCTACCACCCGGCCGAATGCCACTTCATCGCCGAGCGTTTCAAGGCTTTGCTGGAGCAGAATCCCCGCCTTGAATTCCGCCCCATGGTGGCCGACGAACGTTTCATCAGCTGGGTGGCGCAGCCCCACATGGTGCGCATCCCCAACTCATTCGCCGTCAAATTTCCCGGCGAATTCATGTTCTATTGGGGCTTCTGGCTCTACATCAAGGCCCGCCTGCCCTGGGTGAAAAGCCGGCGCAAGGGCCTGGTGGCGGTGACGCTCAATGGCCTGATGATCAAACCCGAAAAGCTGCTCTCGCTCAAAGAGGGCGATGTCATCGTTGACGAAAAATCCCGCAAGCTCATCTGGAGCGAAAAGACGCTCGGTTTCATGCGGTCCAAAATCCAGGCGTTCTACGCCGGCTCCCTGTAATCCCCTGACGCCACCCGGCAAGAGGCTTTCATGAAAATCGCCCACCGCGACATCTCTCCCGCACACCCCCCGTTGGTCGTGGCCGAAATCGGCATCAACCACGGCGGCAGCCTCGACGTGGCCAAAGGTATGGTGCTCGCAGCGCACCGCGCCGGCTGCGAGATGGTCAAGCACCAGACGCATTTCGTCGACGACGAAATGACCGACGAGGCCAAGCAGATCTTCCCGCCGAACGCCGACAAATCCATCTGGGACGTGATGGAAGAGTGCGCGCTATCCAAAGACGACGAGATCGCGCTCAAGACCTACGCCGAGTCGCTCGGCATGATCTACATCTCCACACCGTTCTCGCGCGCGGCGGCCGATTTCCTCAACGACATTGGCGTGTCCGCTTTCAAGATCGGCTCGGGGGAGTGCAACCACGTGCCGCTGATCCGCCACATCGCCAGCTTCGGCAAACCCATCATCATGAGCACCGGGATGCAGACGATTGACGGCATGCGGCCGTCGGTGAAAGCGCTGGACGACTCGGGGGTGGACTACGCGCTGCTCGAGTGCACCAACCTCTACCCCTCACCGCCCGAGATCGTGAGCCTGCAGGGCATCACCGAACTGAAGAGCGCCTTTCCGCGCGCCGTCATTGGCTTCTCCGACCACAGCATCGGCCCTGAGATGGCGCTGTCCGCCGTGGCGCTGGGCGCGTGCATCCTGGAGCGCCACTTCACCGACACGCGCTACCGCAAGGGCCCGGACATTTCCTGCTCCATGGACCCGGCCGAACTCAAGTTCCTGATCGACCGCTCGCGCGAGATCCACACCGCGTTGCACAACCCCAAGGTACGCACTGCGCCGGAAGAAGATGTGTACCGCTTCGCACGCGGCTCCATGGTGGCCGACCGCGATCTCGCCGCTGGCCATGTGGTCACCCCCAGCGACATCTGGGCACGCCGCCCTGGCTCCGGTGAAATCTCCGTGCAGCACTTTGACCGCCTGGTGGGCGCGAAGCTCACCCGCGCTGTCAAACGCAACCAGCAGCTCCTGTGGAGCGACCTTGACGGTGTGAAACCGCAAGCGAATTCGTGATGACCAGCAGGCGCCTGCTCTTCGTCACCGGCACCCGGGCCGACTTTGGCAAGCTCGAACCGCTCGCTCTGGCTGCCCAGCAGGCTGGTTTTGCTGTGAGCTTCTTCATCACCGGCATGCACATGATGCGGCGCTACGGAGAAACGCGGCTCGAGGTGAAGCGCTTTGCGGGCGCCGAGTTCTTCGAGTTCGTGAACCAGCGCGAAGGCGACGCGCAGGATTTCATCCTCTCCAAAACCATCCTGGGCTTTTCCGATTTCGTGCACGAACACCGACCCGATCTGGTGGTGATCCACGGTGACCGCGTGGAGGCGCTGGCCGCGTCCATCGTCTGCGCCATGAAATACATCCCGTCGGCGCACATCGAAGGCGGCGAAGTGTCAGGCACCATCGACGAGAGCATCCGCCACTGCAACACCAAGCTGTGCGCGGCGCATTTTGTAAGTTCAGAAGGAGCAAAGCAGCGCGTGCTCGCGCTCGGCGAGTCGCCTGACAGCGTTTACAACATCGGCTCGCCCGAACTCGACACCCACGCGCGGCCTTCGGGCGTGACGCTGGCGCAGGTGAAGGAGCGTTACGCCATTCCCTTCGACGACTACGGCATCGCGATCTTCCATCCGGTGACGTCGGAGGCCGACACCATCGGTGCCCAGGCACAGGCGCTGTTCTCGCGGCTGGAAGCCAGCGGTCGCCACTTTGTGGTGATTGCTCCCAACAACGACCCCGGCACCGAAGACATCTTTGCCGTGCTGGAACAGCTGCCCAAGGAGCGTTTTCGCCAGATTCCTTCGATGCGTTTCAACTACTTTTCCGAGCTGATGAAAAACGCCTCAGCCATGGTGGGCAACAGCAGCGCGGGCGTTCGCGAAGCACCGTTTCTCGGGGTGCCCAGCCTCGACGTGGGCACACGGCAGAACCGGCGGGCAACCGGCGCGTCGATCACCGCGTGTTCGGCGATGGACCGGGGTGTGATTGACGGGTTCCTCAGCAACATCTGGGGAACACGCTTCCAGACCGACACCACGTTTGGCGCCGGCCTGGCTGCGGCAGCCTTTGTGGAGGTGCTCAACCGGCCCGACTTCTGGCACAAACCACTGCAGAAGGCCTTTGCGGGTGACTGATTTTCACGCCTTGCGCGCGCGTTTCGGGTCCGCCATGGACGTCACCGCCAAGACTGGGGCTGTGGTGTTGCTGCTCGGTGTGCCCACTTCGATTGCATTGGTCAACATCGGCATCCTCCTGATCCTGATCGGCTGGTTCCTCTCGGGTCGGTGGCGCTGGAAGTTTGAAGTGATCCGGCACCACCCAATCACTTTGCCAGCCTTGCTGCTCAGCGCCCTGGTGCTGATCGGCATCACCCACACCGATGCCCCCAGGGCCTACATCAACCACCACCTCTACGTGTACAGCAAGCTGCCACTCATGCTCATGCTGCTCACCTTGTTTCACGATCCACGGTGGCAACGGTGGGGACTGCTGGCGTTTGCGGTGGGTTCGGTGATCACGGTGACAAGCACCTACGCCAACATCTGGTTCGAGGTGCCCTGGTCCGATTCCCACAACCAGGGTCTGGGTGTCACGCACCATGTGTTCAACGACTACATCGCGCAGGGTCTGGCCATGTCGTTTTTCACTGCATTGGCGCTGGTGATCGCCATTGATGCGCGTGAAAAGTCGATCCGTTGGGCTTGGGTGTTGGTGGCTGCATTCACCGTCTTCAGCATCACCCACCTGCTGCAGGGGCGCACGGGGCAGGTGGTGTTGTTCGCGATGTTCTGTGCACTCGCGGCGGTGGCAGTGCCTGCGGCATGGCGTTGGCGCGCACTGGTCCTGGTGGTCCTGGCCACGGCTGTGCTGTTCTTCTCATCGACCTTGCTGCGCGAGCGTGTCACCTCCTTGTTTGCCGAGTTCTCCCAGTACACGGACGCGGGCGTGTTCACCACCTCCACTGGCTACCGGTTGGACATGTGGAAAAACGCGCTGGAGATGTTCATGTCCAATCCGCTGTGGGGGCACGGCACGGCGGGCTACCGCGTGTTGTCCGAACGGATTTACGCCGATACGGTGGTCTGTGCAGTCTCTTGTGTGCATCCCCACAACCAGTTTCTTCTGCTGGCGGTCGACTTCGGCGTGCTCGGACTGGTCGGCTATGTGCTGCTGCTCCAGCGATCTTTCATGGCGTCGTTTGAACTGACCGTGCGCTACCGCAACCTGCTGGTGGCGTTCCTCGCCATCTTGTTCGTCGACAGCTTCATCAACGGGCCGTTCTGGGTGACGACCGAGCGCCATCTGTTCGCCTCCGTGCTGCCTTTGCTGCTGGCCGGGTGGCGTTCTCCTGTGGTGTCCCAGGTCGATCGGGTGCCGGTTTCGGCGCACTCCACATGATCCCGGCGTGGAAGATCCGCCGCGAACTGGAGACGGCGCGCCAGCAACTCCAGGCCATTCCCGAGCGACTGATCGGCCCGGGCCGCCAGCGCCGGCTCGACAGCCAGTTCCCGAACAGCTTTCGCGTCATGAACGGCATGGCTCCGCTGGGCCCCAAGGTGGCGATTTTTCTCGTGTACCAGCCGCGAGGCATGTCGGCCTCTGCGGTGGCGACCTGCCGCCACCTCGGCGAACGCGGTTACTCGGTGGTGCTGGTGGCCAATTCGCCGCTGTCTGCAGACGACGAGCAGGCCCTGGGCCAGTGGGTGTGGCGCTTTGTCGAGCGACCCAACTTCGGCTACGACTTCGGTGGCTACCGCGACGGCATTCGCCTGCTGTGGCACTGGTCCGTGTCGCCGGACAGCCTGATCATCCTCAACGACAGCGTGTGGTTCCCGCTTGACCGGAACGAAACGATGCTGGCGTCGATGGAGGCGTCCAGCGCCGGATTTCTGGGCGCATTGCGGCATGTGGACTTGCCCGAGACTGACACCGAACACGCTGGGATTTTCCTGTCGTACTTCTTTCTGATCAAACGCGCCGTGTTGACCTCGGAGGTTTTCGTCAACTACTGGAACGGCTACGTGTCGACCAGCAACAAGTACCTCACCGTGCGGCGTGGTGAGCGCGGTTTTTCCCGCACGCTGTTCGGAGCCGGTGTGCCGAGTGAAGGTCTCTATTCCAGGGACCGGTTCCTCGCTGCGGTGTCGCAACAGCCTGCGGCCTTCCTGCGCCAGACCCTGGTCTATGGCGCCTACACCGACCCGGGTCTGGAGCGGGCACGTGACGCGCTGCTGCAGGCTACCGCCACGTCAGAGGCGTGGCGCTTGCAGGCCATCGACCACATCCGCGCGGTGGTGAACAAGCGCAACTTCCACTCGTCGTTCTGTTTCGCCAGCATCCGCTTGCTGGGCATTCCCTTGCTCAAGAAAAACAAGGGCGAGTTGCAGGTGCGCATGCGGCGCCAGTACCTGCTGGCGGTGAAGGCGGGCGACCTGCCCGCACCCGAACCGGCGGTGCTGGCCGAGATCGAGGCCAGCACTCCCTGAAGGGTGAGACTCAGCGCGCCAGCAACGCGTTGATCGGCAGCAAATCCTCAGGCACCAATTTGCCGCTGGCCTGCTTCAGGCGCAGGCCGCCGAGCAGCACGTTGTAACGCGCCTGGGCGAGGTCCCGCTTGGTCTGGAACAGTTGGCTTTGGGCGTTGAGCACGTCGATGTTGATTCGCACGCCCACCTGGTAGCCCAGGCGGTTGGCGTCCAGGGCGCTCTGGCTGGAGGCTTCTGCCGCTTCCAGTGCTTTCACCTGCCCCTGCCCGGAGAGCACGCCCAGGAACGCGCTGCGGGTTGCCAGATCCACGCCCCGTTTGGCGGCCTCCAGATCCGTGCGTGCCTTGTCCTCGAGGGACATGGTTTCCTTCACCCGGTTCTGGATGGCGTAGCCGGCGAACAGTGGCATGTTGAACTGCACGCCGACGCTGGCATTGTTGCTGCGCACGGTGTTCTGGGCGAGCGTGGTGGTGGATGGCGCGCGGGCCACCTGGTATTGAGCCACCAGATCCACGGTTGGTTTGTGGCCGGCTTCCGCCTTGCGGGTTTCGAGCTGCGCGATCTCCAGGCCGCGAGTGGCCTGCAAGATGGTGGGGTGGGTGTCGTCGTTGAGGGCCACCCAGCCCTGCGGATCGGCGGGCAGCAGTGGTGGCAGAACCACCGGCGCGACCAGCGGCCTGGGCGTCACGGCGGCCCGGCCCACGAGCTGGTTCAGGGTGAGCTGTTTCACCCGCAGGTCGTTCTCGGCGGCGATCTCCTGGGCCACGACCAGGTCGAACCCGGCCTGCGCTTCGCGCGAGTCGGTCACGGTGGTGGTGCCGACTTCAAAGTTGCGTTTGGCGGCGGCGAGTTGTTCGCCCACAGCGGTTTTCTGGGCGCGCACAAACGCCAGCGTGTCGGTGGCAGCGAGCACGTCGAAATAGGCCTGCGTGGTGCGCACGATCAGGTCTTGCTCGGCCAGGGTGAGCGTGGCCTTGGCCACGTCCACGGAAAGCAGGGCCTGGTCGTTGTTGAGTTTGTTGACGGGGCGGTACAGCGGCTGGCTGGCCGAGAGCGTGGCGCTCTGGCTGTTGCTGCTGGTGTCCGTGCCGCCGTTGATTTCGCGCCGCGCCCAGCTGGCCGCCGCGCCCAGGCCCACTTCGGGCAACAGACCGGCTTTGGCCTGGTCGGCACGGAAGAGGTTGGCCTCGTATTGCGAGCGAGCCGACAGGTAGGTGGCATCGAAACCGCGCGCCGCTTCATAAAGCTCCACCAGGTTTTGGGCCTGCGCTCCTGTGGCTGCGCCCAGTGCCAAACCAACGGCCACGGCCAGACGGTTCATGCAAAAAGGTCGGCTCCGTAGCGAAGCGGATGCGTGCGGGACTGTCATGGACTTCCTTTGAAACGATTGGCGAGCGATGGTGCAGCCGGTCAATAGACCGGAACAGCGGGGTCGCGCTCCTGCGACCAGGCGTGAATGCCGCCGTGGATGTTCACCACCTGTGTGAATCCTTGATGGATCAAGAAGTTCGCCACCTGTGCACTGCGCATGCCGTGGTGGCACAAGCATGCAATGGGTTGGTCGCGATCAAGTTCGGTCAGACGCTCGGGCACGCTGCGCATGGGAATGTGGCGCAGCTCGAACCCGGCGGGCGTGACGGACGCGGTCTGCAGTTCCCAGGGTTCGCGCACGTCGAGCACCACCGGCAAGCCGCTGGTGGGGGCCTCGCTGGCCACCTGCGCGAGCCAGGTGTCGAGCTGGCCGGGTTGAATCGCTTTCATGGTGGTCCTCGAAGGGTGGCCTCAGGCCTCAGAAGCGGAAGCTCGAAGGCTCGGGGAAGTTCAGCAGGCGCGGGGCCACGGTGTCCCAGGGCTGGGCGGTCTGAAACGAGGCATCGGCAATGCGGGTGACGATGGTGGCGCGCATCATGGGCTCATGGCCAACGATGGCCGCCAGCCGGCCACCGGGCGCCAGCAGGGCCAGCAAGGCGGGCGGAATCTCGGCGACCGAGCCACTGAGCAGGATGGCGTCGAACGGGCCGTTGACGCTGCACGCGGCGAAGCCTTGCGCAGCGGCGTCTGCGTGTTTGACCTCGACGTTGGCAATGCCGGCGTTGCGCAGGTTCTCGCGCGCGGTATGGGCCAGCACCGCGTCGACTTCGAGCGAGACCACGCTACGGGCCAGACTGGCCAGCAGGGCGGCCATGTGGCCGCCGCCGCTGCCGATTTCCAGCACCTTGTCGGTGGGTTTGAGGTCCAGGTCCTGCAGCAGGCGGGCTTCGACCTTCGGGGCCAGCATGCACTGACCGTCCACCGCAGGGTGGGTCAGGGGCAGTTCCATGTCGGCGAAAGCCAGGGCGCGGTGCGCGGCGGGCACGAAGGCTTCGCGGTGGATGCGCGACAGCAGTTCCAGCACCTGGGGAGAGAGCACCTCCCAGGGGCGGATCTGCTGCTCGATCATGTTGAAGCGGGCTTGGTCAAAGCCGGTGTGGATGGCGGGCGCTGCGGTTGTCGTCATGGAGAAAATTCCTGGGGCTTCTGAAAGAGAGAACGGATGGCTTGATTTTACGGAGCCGACACCACCGGTTCGGACACCGCCGGCCCCATGCCGAGCTTGCGGCGGAACCACTGCGCCAGGTCGTCCATGTAGCAGTACACGACCGGCACCACCACCAGTGTCAGCAGCGACGAAGTGATCACCCCGCCAATCACGGCCTGTCCCATGGGCGCGCGCTGCTCCGAGCCTTCGGTGAGCGCAAACGCCAGCGGCACCATGCCGAACACCATGGCCAGCGTGGTCATGAGGATGGGGCGCAGTCGCACGCGCGCGGCCAGCAGCAGAGCCGACTCGCGGTCCATTGGCGCCTCGCCCACCAAGCCGTTGCGCGCGCGGATGGCAAAGTCCACCAGCAAAATCGCGTTCTTCGTCACCAGGCCCATCAGCAACACGATGCCGATGACCGAGAACATGCTCATGGTGGAGCCGAACATGAGCAGGGCCAGCGCCACGCCGATGAGTGTGAGGGGCAGCGCCGTCATGAGCGCGAGAGGCTGCAGGAAGCTCTGGAACTGGCTGGCCAGGATCATGTAAATGAAGATGATGGCCAGGGCCAGGGCCGAGATCGCGTAGCCGAAGGATTCCTGCATGTTCTTGGTGGAGCCGCCAAACTCGTAGCGGTAGCCGGGCGGAAAAGGTGTGCTGTCGAGTACCTGCTTGATCTCGGCCGACACTTCGCCCGCAGAGCGGCCGAACACGTTGGCGTTGATGGACACCTCTCGGTTGAGGTTGCGTCGGTTGATCTGGTTGGGGCCGGTGGAAGCCACCACCTCGGCCACCTGGCCCAGCCGCACCACGCGGGCCGTGCCGTCGGCGGCGGTGCCCACCATGAAAGGCAGTTGCTCCAGGTCGCTGGCGCGTTCGCGTCCGCTGGGGGCCAGCTGCACGTTCACGTCGTAACTCTCGCCGTTCTGCGCGCGCCAGTTGCCCACCGTGGTGCCGGCCACCAGCGTGCGCAGCGCGCCGCCCACCGCAGCCACGTTCATGCCCGCGTCCGATGCCAGCTCGCGCCGCATTTTCACGTCCACGGTGGGCTTGTTGGGTTTCACGCTGGCGTCCAGGTCGACCAGACCGACGATGGGGCGTATGCGCTCCATCACGGTCTGACTCAAGCGTTCGAGCTCGGCGAGATCGTCGCCCTGCAGGGAAAACTCCACCTGCTTGTTGCCTCCCACGGCATCCAGCAGGCCTACGTGCGTGACGGTGATGCCGGGCACGCTGCGCAGCCGCTCGCGCAACTGAGCCGACATCGCGTCCGCGCTCAGCGTGCGGTCCTTGCGGTCGACCAGACGCACATAGACGCTGGCGTACATGGTGCCCTGGGCGTTGCCGGTGTTGAGTGTGGACAGCGTGTACTTCACTTCCGGGAACTGGCGCAGGATGCCTTCGACTTCGCGCGTCTTGGCCTCGGTGGCTTGCAGCGATGAGCCCACCGGCGTGTGAAAGCTCAGCGAGGTTTCCGAAAAGTCGGCCTTGGGCACGAACTCGGTGCCCAGCAGCGGCAACACAAACAGGCTTCCGATGAAGGTGGCCAGCGCCACGCCCAGCGTGGCCAGCTTGTGCCTGAGCGACCAGCGCAGCGTGGTCTGGTAGGTGTCGGCCAGGTCGTCCTGGAAGCGGTCGAACCATCCGGTGACCCGGCCGATGGTCTTGTCGTAGAAAGTCCGTCGCGCGTCGGGATGGCCGTGCTTCTCGATTTCCGGGTCGTGCCACACCGACGACAGCATCGGGTCTAGCGTGAAGCTCACGAACATGGAGATGAGCACGGCCGCCACCATGGTGATTCCGAACTCGTGGAAAAACTTGCCGATGATGCCGCCCATGAAGCCGATGGGCAGGAACACCGCCACGATCGACAGTGTGGTGGCCAGGACCGCGAGGCCGATCTCCTGCGTGCCTTCCATGGCCGCGTTGAACGGCGTCTTGCCCATCTGCACATGGCGCACGATGTTCTCGCGCACCACGATGGCGTCGTCGATCAGCAGACCCACCGAGAGCGTGAGCGCCATCAGCGTGATCATGTTGATGGTGAACCCGAAGAGGTTCATGAAGAAAAAGGTGCCGATCAGCGCAATGGGCAACGTGAGGCCGGTGATGACAGTGGAGCGCCACGAATTGAGGAACAGAAACACGATCAGCACCGTGAGCAGCGCACCTTCGATCAGGGTGCGGCGCACGTTGTCCACCGACACCCGGATGGGGCGCGAGCCGTCGGCGATCTGCTCCAGGCGAATGCCGGGGGGAAGCTCGGCGCGCAAGGTTTCCACCGCGGCCTTCAAACCGTCGGTCACGGCGATGGTGTTCTCGTC
>JANPKR010000021.1:0-7070 GCA_031426175.1 Hydrogenophaga sp.
GCTGCCCCCCGAGGGGGCTGAGCCTGCCTTGGGGCGGCCCTGCGGCTGGCTCGGTGCCCCCACGCTCCGCCGCTGCGCGGGTCGCTGCCCCCACGCTCTGGAATCGGGGATTTCAGCCCCTCAGCTTGAACACGGCCACCGCACCCACCAGATCCGCGGCCTGTGTGCGAAGGCTGGTGGCTGCTGCCGCCATCTGTTCCACCAGCGCGGCATTCTGCTGCGTGGCCTGGTCCATCTGCGTGACCGCTTCGCCCACCTGACCGACGCCGGCGCTTTGCTCGGTGCTGGCGTGGCTGATTTCTTCCATGATCGAGGTCACGCGCCGAATGGCTGCCACCACCTCGGTCATGGTCACACCCGCGCGGTCCACCAGGGCGCTGCCCTGGCCCACGCGCTCGGCGCTGGTGGATATCAAGCCCTTGATCTGTTTGGCCGCTTCGGCACTGCGCTGCGCAAGGTTGCGCACCTCGCCGGCCACCACCGCAAACCCCCGGCCCTGTTCGCCCGCGCGCGCGGCTTCCACGGCCGCATTGAGCGCGAGGATGTTGGTCTGGAACGCAATGCCGTCGATCACACCGATGATCTCGGCGATTTTCTGGCTGCTGTCGTTGATGTCCTTCATGGTGGAGACCACCTGGTTCACCACATCACCGCCTTGGCTGGCCAGGGTGGAGGCCGACTGGGCCAGCTGGTTGGCGGTGCGGGCGTTGTCGGCGTTCTGCCGCACGGTGGTGCCCAGCTCTTCCATCGAGGCCGAGGTCTGCTCCAGAGCGCTGGCCTGGCTCTCGGTGCGACCCGACAGGTCGGCATTGCCCGCTGCAATTTCCGAACTGGCGTTGGACACGCCTTCGGCCCCTTCACGCACGCGGCTGACCGACTGCGCGAGCCGCTGCGTCATGGTGTGCAAGGCGGCCATGGTGCTGGTGGAGTCGCCCGGTTTCAGGTCGATGGCCACGCCCAGGTCGCCTTGCGCCACGGCCTCGGCCACGCGCTTGAGCTGGTCGGGGTCCGCGCCGAGTTGTTGTGTCACCCGACCGAGGTACCAGGTCATGCCCATCAACCCGGCGGCCACCACCAGCACGGCGCCGATGACCACGTTGCGGTCCAGCTGCGAGAACGCTTTCACCTCGCCCACTCGAAATTGCAGGCGGTCACCCTGGCGGCGCTTCTCCAGAGCCAGAGGCGCCAGCAGCGCGTTGCGCGCGGGGATGGTCTTTTCAACCAGATAGGCAAAGGCTTCGTCTTTCTTGCCCTGCTGGATCAGGGCCACGTTGGCCGAGCCCTGCTTCCAGAACTCGTCCATCAGGGCAGGCAAGGGCGCAAAGGACCGACGCCCATCCTCGTCGATCATGCCCTTGCCGAAAGCGTCCAGCTTCTCGGTCAGGAGCTGCTTCTTGGCCGCCACGTCGTCCAGCGTGGCTTGCAATTCCTGCGGATTGCGCGAGAGGATGGCGTGGCGAACTTGCAGCGAGGTGCGCGTGACGTTGAGTTCCAGCTCGGCAATCAGCTCAAGCTGCGGCACGTTGGTCTTGCTGATGCGGTCGGCTGCCGCCATGACCTTGTCCATCATGAACCAGACGGTGAGGGACACGATGATCAGCAGTCCGATCAGGGTGGTGTTGATGAGCAAGAGACGTCTTGCAAGCGTCATGCGGCCGGCCATGGTGGCTCCTTGGTTGGGATTGCGGGGTATCCCCCGGTCGGCAAGTTTGTTGACTGCCTGTCCGGATCTTCCAACGTTGGCGAAGGTTCAAAACCCATATGAATCGGGGCTTTGTGCCGTTGCTCGCGGGTTTCACCGGTTTCCCAAGGTTTCGGCGCGGGGGGCGTCAACTTGACGGGTCGGACGCATTTCAATGTTTGTTAATCGAACAAACAACGCCGTGGCATGCGCGAATGGCCTTCAGCAGCTTCGGCAGCCCCAGGTGGTGGGCCAACGGAACATGCCTTCCGCACCGCAACCCGGGATGGGTCATGCTCACCGATCACGGCCATTCCTTTGAGCAGCGCGCTGGTGTCCGCCACCAGGTCCTGGGCGGTCGCGCCCCAGGCGATGGCTGAGGATCAGGACGCGCCTTGCGACCTGACCTCGCTGGGCCGGGTCTTCGACCCTATCGGCGTGCATGCGGCCATCGCCGAACTGCGGGCTTTCCGCCGCGCCCAAGGGAGCCCATGCTCGGCGGACTCAGGCGGGTAGGTCGGCCGCGAACTGTTGCAGGGCCTGTTGGGTGCGGGTCATGTCGGCCAGCAACTGGGTGCCCAGCTCACGACGCAAGTCTGCGTTGTCTTCCGGTGCCAGGCGTTCGATTTGCGCCGAGGTGCGCACCAGGGCCCGAAAGCCCAGCAACATGGCCGTGCCCTTGAGCTTGTGGGCGTCGTAGGCGATCTGAGCGGCATCGCTGCCCGCCAGGGATTCCAGCAGCACGTGCACGCTGCCTTCGGGCGGCTCGAACAGGGTGGCCAGCAGTTCGTCCATGGTGTCGGCGGGCATCATGGACACGATCTCGGTGTAGGACTCGGTGTCGATCAGACCCGCTGCGCTGGCATTGAGCTCCTGCACCTCGGGCGCTGCGGCCGCGGTCGAAGGTGCCGGTGCGGCGTCGCCCACCAGCACGGTGGACACCTCGAGCAGGCCGCAATGCTCCAGCGCACGCTGCAGGTCTTGCGCCTGCAGAGGCTTGCTGGCGAATTCATTGACACCCACGTCGAGTGCGCGCTTGCGCGTGTCGTTCACCACGTCGGCGGTGACGAGCACCACCTTGATGTCCTTGCTCGGACCGTCGAGTGCGCGGATGGCCTCGGTGGTGGCCAGTCCATCGAGCACGGGCATGTGGAAGTCGAGCAGCACCACATCAAAGGTTTGACGCGACAGCAGTTGCAGGGCTTCCTGGCCGTTTTCACAGAACACCGCCTGGTGGCCCATTCGATCGAGCAGGATGTTCATGTACTTGAGGTTGATCGGGTGGTCTTCGGCCACCAGCACCCGCAGCCGACGCGACGCGCCGGCGCTTTGGCCAGACTGCGCCTGCTGCGCCGGCGCCTCGGTTTCCGGCAGGACCAGGTGCACGGTGAACAGCGAGCCCTGGCCGGGTTCGCTGTGGACATCGATGGTGCCGCCCATCATCTGAGCCAGGTTGCGCGAGATTTCCAGTCCCAGGCCGCTGCCACCGATGCGCCGGCGCACCGAGTTGTCGGCCTGGTAGAAGCGTGTGAACAGTTGGGCCAGGGTGGCCGCGTCCATGCCCATGCCGGTGTCCTGCACCGTGAGGCACACCCCACCGGGCGTGCCCTCAAGCCTGGACAGGCGCGCCGTGATGCTGCCCCGGGTGGTGAATTTCACCGCGTTGCCCAGCAGGTTGAACAGGATCTGGCGCACACGTGTGGGGTCGGCCATGACCCACTCGGGCAGGTCGGGAGTGGTGTGGATATCCAGTGTCAGACCCTTCTCGCGAGCGGAGGCCCGCATCAGGCCTTCGACCTCGTTGACCAGCGAACGCAGGCGGGCCGGCTCGGGCGCCAGTCGCAGCGTGCCGGACTCCATGGTCGACACGTCGAGGATGTCGTTGAGCACGCCCAGCAGGTGTTGTGCCGAGTCGCGCGCGGTCTGCACATAGTCGCGCTGCTGGCCCGAGAGCTGGGTTTCATCGAGCAGGTTGAGCATGCCCAGCACGCCTTGGAACGGCGTTCGGATCTCGTGGCTCATGTTGGCCAGAAACACGCTCTTGCCGTGGTTGGCGGCATCGGCCTGGTCTTTCGCAGCGGCCAACTCGCGGCTGATGCGTTGCAGGTTTTCGTATTGCACCACCTGACGCCGCAGGTGCCGCACCAGCAGCGCCACGAACAGGAGCAGCACACCCGCCTGCACGCCCGCCAGGCCGATCACCAGGCGACCCTGGTCGCGCAGCTGGCTGTTGCGTTCGTCCACGAAACGCGCGGTGGCGCGGTTGGCCTCGCGGGTGAGTTCACCCAGCGCCGGCTCGGTTCTCTCGATGGAGCGGATCAGTGCCTGACGTGATGTGCGCTGCGCCAGCTGTCCCGTTGGGTCGGCAAAGACCGGGTCGGCTTCGGTCACGAAGGCATTCACCAGCTGGATGGCCTCGCGGTAGGCCGGCGTGGTGTTGAGCAGGTCGCTGCGCGGCATGTCGGTGACCAGTGAGATGCGGCTGACAAAAACTTCATACCGTTCGACCAGGTGGTCCATCTCGACCCTGGATTCGGGATCAATGGAACTGTGCACGGCGTAGGCGAGGTGGCTGAGCTCGCGTTCGAGCTGGTAGGCCTGCCACATGATCGAGTCGATCTGGTTGACAGCCACGTCCTCCATCAGGGCGAACTGCTTCCACTGTATGTAACTCAGCGGCGTCAGGGTCACAAGCAGGGCCGCTCCGATGGCGGCCACCCAATGCCCCACCCGCCAACTGCCCAGCCCGGTTGGTCTGGAGTTCATTGAAGGTCCAGTGCCTTGAGCTGCCAGATCGAGCGTTCGTAGTACACCGACGTGCGCAGTTCCGCGGCACTGTCAAACGGATAGACCACGAACAGGGGCCCCTTGCTGCGCACGGGGATCGGCTTGTCGTCGATGAGACGCGCCATGAGCACGCCGTGCTTGCCGATGTCTTCGATCGGGATGTTGATCTTGTAGTCGTTGATCGCCACCGCGCTCAGGATGGTGCCGCTGGACTTCACCAAGGCCAACACGTCTGAAAGCAACGGGCCGGTGAACTTCACCGGTTTGTCGTACCAGGGTGTGCGGGTGGTGAAGCTGTGCTGGGGCAGCTTTTCGATCATGGCCATGTCGAACACGGCGAGGTCGCCCTTGTTCTTGGCGCCGATCTTGCCGCTGACGCTGAGGACAGCGCGGCCCTTGGGTGCCTCCAGGGTTTGGGCGAACACCAGGGGCGCGAATGCGGCACAGGCCAGCATGAGGGTGAAGAGGCGGCGGGTGTTCATGGTGATGTCGTTTGAGAGCCTGGCGCGAAGATGGTCAAGGCCACCCTGGGTGCGGCCCTCCAGGAGCTGAGGGGCCTGCTGCAGGCTTCGGTGGTCCGGGCGTGTGGTTTGTTTGAGTACTATCTCGGCGCCAACCACCCATACTTGAGCGTGCCTGATCCAGGCCAAGGAGAATGCGTTGAAAACTGCCTATAAAAGAGCAGACAAGGCTTCTTGATGGATGCCCATACACGTTTCAGGCTCGCAAACGGCTGCCGTTGGGCAGCTTGAATCCAGAACATCGAGGCTCGGCGACATCCCACGGTGAAGCGCCGGTGCACAAGAGAGGTAACAGATGAAAATTCTCATCGTGGATGACGATGAAATCTCCCGATTTCCCCTTGTAGCGTTGGTCAAACGCCTGCCGATTCAGGTTGAGGTGGTGGAAGCCTCGGATGGCGAGGAAGCGTGGTCGCTTTTGCAGGAAGGCTTGCGCCCCATCCTGTGTTGCTGTGACCTGGTCATGCCCAAGCTCGATGGCGTTGGCCTGTTGCGACGCGTGAAGGCCGATCGGTTGTTGCAGTTCATCCCGTTCGTGATGATTTCCTCTTCTGCTGACCGGGAAACGGTGACGGGGGCGGTTGGGGCGGGAGCGGTTGGATTCATCGTCAAGCCGTTTGCCATGGCGGCGACCAGCCGGACGCTGGAGAAGGTCCTGCGCGATACCCAGGGCAATCTGGCTGAACCGGTGGCTGGCGTGGCGCGTCG
Organism: Hydrogenophaga sp.; assembly: GCA_031426175.1. Classification (GTDB taxonomy): domain Bacteria; phylum Pseudomonadota; class Gammaproteobacteria; order Burkholderiales; family Burkholderiaceae_C; genus Hydrogenophaga. The sequence goes on from JANPKR010000021.1 coordinate 5,698, forward strand.
CCTCGGTATTTCCAAGGCTGAAGTGATCCGGTTGATGCGCAAGCTGCAGGCAGAGATTTCAGCCTGCCTGGATTCGCTCAAGGACGGCGGTGCCGCGTCGGCGCAGTTGCCGGAAATCAGGCGCATGCAGGGCAGTTGCAGCATGTTGGGCTTGAAGCATTGCGCCAACCTCTTGAGCGTGCAACCGCAAGGGGAGTCTTCGCTTGATGAAGCGGGCCTCGTTTCGCTGCGCGAGGTCGGGCTGCAGGTGTCACTTGCCCTCGAATCTGCGATGCGTGACGCATGACCTGGGGCCATGGCGGGCTGCGTCTGGCCCTCGCGGGTGGCAGCGAGCGCCGTGCGGGGGCTTTCAGATCCGGTGACGCACACCAGCCGGCGCGCTCGCCAGGCGTGTAAGAACGGCCTGTGCGATCTGCGTGAGTGGCAGGATCTCGTGGGCCGCGCCGTACTGGATGGCCATGCGCGGCATGCCGAAGACCACGCAGCTGGCCTCGTCCTGCACGTAGTTGTAGCTGCCGGCGTCTTTCATCTCGCGCATGGCCTGCGCGCCGTCGGCACCCATGCCGGTGAGCATGATCCCCAGCGCGTTGGGGCCGAGCACGCGCGCGGCCGACTTGAACAGCACCTCCACCGAAGGGCGATGGCGGTTCACAGGTTCGGTGTCTTCCACCACGGCCACGTAGTTGGAGCCGCTGCGGTCGATGCGGAAGTGGTGACCACCCGGGGCGATGTAGGCATGGCCCGGCAAGATCCGCTCGCCGTGCTGGGCTTCCTTGACGCGGATGCGGCACAGCGTGTTGAGCCGGTTGGCAAAGCTGGTGGTGAAGCCCGGGGGCATGTGCTGGGTGATCACGATCGCGGGCGCGTCGGCCGGCATGGGCATGAGCACCTCGCGGATGGCTTCGGTGCCGCCGGTGGAGGCGCCGATGCAGATGATCTTCTCGGTCGACACACGCGGCAGCGCGGCGCGCGGCGGCCCGTTTGCGGCGCTGCTCGCAGGTGATGCGTTGGCGGGTGACGCCGCCGGCAGGCGCTTGACGTGCGCACTTGCGGCCACGCGGATCTTGTCGACGATGTCACCGGCGAGTTCCTGCAGACCGCTGCTCACGCCGATGCGCGGTTTGGCCACGAAGTCGACTGCGCCCATCTCCAGCGCACGCAGCGTGGTCTCTGCCCCTTGCTCGGTGAGGGTGGAGACCATCACCACCGGCATGGGCCGCAGGCGCATCAGCCGCGAGAGGAATTCCAGCCCGTCCATGCGGGGCATTTCCACGTCCAGCGTGATCACGTCGGGGTTGGTTTCGCGGATCATCTCGCGCGCCACCAGCGGGTCGGCGGCAGCGCCCACGCAGGTCATGTCGGGCTGGCGGTTG
>JANPKR010000022.1:0-11225 GCA_031426175.1 Hydrogenophaga sp.
CGAAGCTGGCGCTGTGCGCGCGCAGGGCGCCCGCAAGATGCCGATGGCCGGCGACACGCCCGAATCGCGCATGCAGAACGCGATGAAGCGCTGCACCCAGTTGCCTGCCGAGAGCAAGGCCACCTGCGAGCGCATGGTGCACGGTGAAGGCACCACCAGCGGTTCGGTGGCCGGTGGCGGGATGATCCGTGAACTGGTCACCCCGGTGCCCGCGGTCCCACCGATGCAACCGATGCCGCCAGCACAGCCGCCACCGCAGCCGATGCCGCCGATGCAGCCCATGCAGCCCATGCCCGGAGCGCCGATGGTGCGTTGAGCGCTCAGCCCTGCGCGTCGCCCTCACGCGGCTTGGTGAGCGTGAGCAGGATGTCCGCGTACCAGGCGCAGTTCAGGCCCAGCGATTCGTCGAGCACCAGATCGCGGTCGCCCATGTCCATGCGTGCGGAGTGCACCCCGAGCAACTTCCAGGGCAGGGCAGCGTTCTGGGCTTCGGGGGAGCTGTCGCGCATGACCACGGCCGCGCCGCTGGTGCCGCGGTGGGTGCGGGCGTCGGTCAGGAAGTAGCCGTTGCCCTGGAAGCGGATGCCGTAGGGCGAGGCGATGATGGCGTGTCGCAGCACCGGCAGGTGGTGCAGGGCGTCGTGGAAGCCGAGCGGAAAGCCGACCACCAGCAGCGACTCGCCGGGGTGCACTTCCGAAAAGTCGTTGGACAGGTGGGCCGGGCTGAAGGCGCGGATCACGGACTCGTCGGGCAGCGCGGCGCGGTCGAGCTCGATCACGGCCACGTCGATCTCGCCGCCGCTGTCCTTGCCCTGGCGCCAGACAGCTTCGCCTTCGTCGTACAGCAGCATCGAAAAGCCGGTGGAGCGGGTGAGGTTGGATGCGTCCAGGTGCAGCTCGATCTCCAGCCGGTCGGGGAAGTGCTGGGTGTCTTCGTCGATCACCACGTGGCGGCTGGTCACGAGGAACAGGCGGTCGTCGCGCTCGAAGAAAAACCCGCTGGCGTTGGTGAGCGGCTGTTTGCCGTGGAAGGTGGACACGCGGGGTGCGGCCAGAAAGAGGGGATCGACCGGCGCGGTGATGGGCGCCACGTGGTCGCCTTCGGCATTGCCGGTGCTGGGCGCAATCATCTGCGGTGGGTCTGGGTAGATCGGGGGACGGTTCATGGTTTGAGTGTCGCACCCTTCAATGCAAAGAGCGCGAAGGGGTTGAACAGCGGAGGGATGGGGAAAGCTGCCGGCACGGCCGGGCGCACAGGTACCGAGGCCGGGGTGAATTGTTTCGACACGAAGGACCACACCAGCCGGGAGGCGTCGGGTCCTTGCGCATCGCTGTAGGGCAGGTGGGGTGCGCCGCCGCTCCAGGCGTGGCCCAGCTGGTCCACATGGACCAGCGTGACGGCGGTGCGGCCCCGGTGTTTGAAGTCGGTCACCTGCATGGGGTGGCGCTGGCCACGCTGCTGGTTGCGCGGCGTGCCCGCCGCAGCGCCGCCCGCGAGTGCCCACACCCCGGCGGCGGCCGCGCCGTTGCTGGCGGCCACCACGGTATCGCGCCCACCCTGGATCACCAGCAGCGGTGGCAGCGGCAGCAGCGTGTGCCCAGGCGCGGGTGACCACGGCGCCGGCAGGCGGTGCCCGCGCATGGCGGCCAGCGCGGTGGCGGTCGAATCGGCCGCGCCGGGCGCAATGCCCGAGTGCATCACCACCGCCTTGAAGCGCGCCGGGTGGCGCGAGGCGATGAGCGCGGCCATGCTGGCACCGGCCGAGAGGCCGGCCAGCGCCACGCAGGCGCGATCGACCGGTTGCACCAGGCACACCTGGTCGATGGCGGCCAGGATCAGCGCCGCCTCGCCGTGCGCGCGCCCGCTGCGGGTGTCAAACCAGTTCCAGCAGCGCTGGGCGCTGGCCAGGCGGTCTTGCTCGGGGTAGAGCACCAGAAAGCGCTCGCGCCGGGCGAGTGCGTTCATGCGCGTGCTCTGTGCGAAGCCAGCCGCGTCCTGACCGCAGCCGTGCAGCATCACCAGCAGCGGCAGGCGCTCGCCAGTCTGCAGATCGGGTGGGCGGTAGAGCCGGTAGCGGCGTGCGCCGCCGGGGCCCATCGCCAGGCCGCTCAGCCAGTCGCCCGGCGTGGCCGGTGGCGACTTGTGGGCGGCTGTGGCCCGCTTCACCACGGCCTTCGCGGTACGCGTCTGCGCACGACGCGTGTTGCGCGTGAGCGCTGCGAGGTTGCGGTTGAACAGCTTCAACCAGCTCGACGCTGCCGTGCGCGAGGCCATGCCTTGATGCCCTCAGGCTTTCAGGAACGCCAGCAGGTCTTTGGCCAGACGCTGCTTGTGGCTGACGAACAGGCCGTGCGGCGCGCCTTCGTATTCGATGAGCTGGGCACCCTCGATACCCGCTGCCGCGAGCCGGCTCGACGCTGCGATCGGCACCGTCTTGTCGTCGGTGCCGTGGATCAGCAGCGTGGGCACCTGGAAGGCCGCGAGATCGGGGCGGAAGTCGGTGCTGGAGAAGGCGCGCATGCAGGCGACGGTAGGCCGCAAGCCGGCCTGCATGGCGATGCAGTGGGCCCAGCGCAGGGTCTCGTCGCTCACGCGGCTGTCGGGTGAGCCCTGGCTGAAAAAGTCGCGGAAGAAGCCGGTGAAAAACTTGGCGCGGTCATCCAGCAAAGCCTTGGCAGTCTTGTCGAATGCAGAAGCTTCCGCGCCATTGGGGTTGTCGGAGGTTTTCAGGCGAAACGGCAACACCGATGAAATGAGCGCGGTGCGCACCACGTTCTTGCCGCTGTGGCGCGACATGTAACGTGCGACCTCGCCCCCGCCCATGGAGAAACCCACCAGCGTGGCGTTTTCCAGCTTGAGATGCTCCATCACTTCCCACAGGTCGTCGGCCAGGGTGTCGTAGTCGTAACCGTTCCAGGGTTGCGACGAGCGGCCGAAGCCGCGCCGGTCGTAGGCGATGACCCTGTGACCGGCTTCCACCAGCGAGACGGCGAGGTCGTCCCAGCTGTCGGCACTCAGCGGCCAGCCGTGGATGAGCACCACAGGGCTGCCCTCACCCCAGTCCTTGAAGTAAAGCGATGTCTGATCGGCGGTGGTGATGCGGTGCATGAATTTCTGGGGCTCAAAAACGAAAGCTTTCAGTGTTTGTGCACAGGTCAGTCGCGTCTGTTCGACAACGCACAGAGCGCTGTTTCCATGAACCCACGCCAGCAAAAACGCGGCTCGTGTGCTGAAATTCAGTCCCTTGATGTGGACAGACATGAACCTCAACGACGACTTCGATGTGCGCGTATTCAGCCCGGCCGAGGCGGCCGCGTGGCAGCCATCTCCCTTGCCCGGTGTCGACCGGCGCCAGTTGGACCGCGTGGGCGGCGAGGTCGCGCGTGCCACCAGCGTGGTGCGCTACGCGCCAGGATCTCGCTTTGACGCGCACACCCACGGCGGTGGTGAAGAGATCCTCGTGCTTGAAGGCGTTTTTTCCGACGAGACCGGCGACCACCCGGCCGGCACCTACCTGCGCAACCCGCCGGGCTCGCGCCACGCACCGTTTTCGGTGCAGGGTTGTTTGCTGCTGGTCAAGCTGTGGCAGTTCGCCGCCGACGACCTCACGCCGCTGCGCATCAACACGCTCACAGAACCCTGGCGCCGCGGACTGGTGCCGGGTCTCACGGTGATGCCGCTGCACGAACACGACGGCGTGAGCACGGCTCTGGTGCGCTGGGCGCCCGACACGCAGTTCAACCCACACCGCCACCCGGGTGGTGAAGAGATCTTTGTGCTCGACGGAGTGCTCCGCGATGACCATGGCACCTATCCCAGGCACGGCTGGCTGCGCAACCCGCGCTGGAGCCAGCACACACCGTTCACCGGTGCTGAGGGTGCACTGATTTATGTGAAGGTCGGGCACCTGGGCGCCACCTTCCTGGAGCCAGCGCTGGCGGCCTGATCAGGTGCCGCTGCGCAGCAGCATGGCGGGGTTGAGCCGCATTTGCGCCAGCAGGTAGCGCGCACCCAGCCCCAGGCTGACCCCGCTCACGCCCAGGGCGGTGAGCGCGCCAGTCCAGTACAGGCCCATGGGGTCGAGGTCGAGTCGCCAGCGAAGCAAGCCCGTGGCCAGGGCACTGCCAGCCAGCATGGCAAAGCCGGCGGTCACCACCGCGAGCAACAGGTATTCCCAACACAGCACGCGGCGCAGGCTGGAGAGCCGCGCGCCCACCGCGTGCATCACCGTGGCCTCGAACACCTGGCGCGCGCGGCTGCTGGCCACCACGCTGGCGAGCACCAGCAGGCTGGCCGCCAGGCACACCCCGGCGATCACCGCCAGGCCGGTGCTGGCGCGACCCATGAGCGCACGGGTTTCGCGCAGCAGCGATTCGGTGCGCACGGTGGCGATGTTGGGCGCGGTGGCGGCCAACTGGTCTTGCGCGGTCAGGGCCTCGGCCGGGTTGAGCCAGGCGGCACCCACGTGGCGGGTGATGTAGGGGTCGAGCACACCGTCGCTGAAGATGCCTTCCAGCCACAGACGGGCCTGCATGCGCTGCTGGCTGTAGATCGCGGCCAGCTCGGCCTGCACCGGTGCACCCAGTATTTCGAAGGTCAACTTGTCACCGACTTTGAGGCCCAGTTGGTCGGCCTCGCGGTCTTCCATGGCCACCAGCGGCGCACCGTTGTGGTTGGCCGGCCACCAGGCGCCGTCGCGGATCACCACGTCGTCGATGTTGCCTGCGCGGCTGCTGAACTTCTGCTCGTCTCGTGCTTCGCGCACGCGCTCGCCATCGCCGCTGTCGCGCAGCACCTCGCCATTCACCTCGATCAGGCGACCCAGCACCAGCGGTGCGGTGGTGAGCTGGCGCAGGCTGGGTTGGGCCTTGAGCGTTTCCTGCAGCAGCGGAATTTGTTCGGTCTGCACGTCGTAGAACACCATGGCCGGCGCGTTGGCGGGCACCGTTTCGTTGACCGTGCGCAAGAGCGAGGTGACCACCAGCGTGCAGGCCACCAGCAGCGTGAGCGCCGCGCCCAACGAGAGCAGCGCGGCGCGCAGGGGGGAGTCGCTGCGCTGCAGGCCGGCCATGGCCAGGCGCAATTCAAACGGCAACCGTGCGCCGGGCCGGTTGAGCTGGCGGCGCGCCAGGCCGCGCAGCAAGCGCGTCACACCTTCGAGCAGCACCAGCAGCAGCACCGTGGCCACCACGAAAGCCAGGCCAAAGCGCACGTCGGGCACGCTGGCCACCACCATCACGCCCACCACCGCAGCCACGCCACCGGTGAGCCACCACACGCGCCGCGGTGTTTTCAGCGTGTTGCCGTCGATGCCACGAAACAGCGCAGCCGGCGAGACCGACAGCGCTCTGCCCAGCGCAGGCAAAGCGAAGGTGAGCGCGGTCAACACGCCGAAGCTCAGGCCCACCAGCGAGGGCAACCACAGACTGGTTACCAGCGGTGCCAGTGGCAGCTGTTGCGCGGCGGCCAGCGTGCCGCCCAGGGCCAGCGCGTTGCCGATCAACACACCGCCCAGACTCGAGAGCAGCGCCAGCATCAGGATCTGCAGCAGCACCAGCGCGGCCAGGCGGCCGTCGCGCAGGCCCACGGCGCGCAGCGTCGCCAGCGTGCCGAGCTTGCCTTGAAGGTAGGCCTGCACGCTGTTGAACACGCCCAGTCCACCAATGAACAGCGCGGAGAAGCCGATGAGCAGGAGCCCGGAGCCGATCTGGCCCAGCACCTCGGCCATGCGGTCGCTGCGCTCCTCGAACGTGCGCACCTCGGCCTGCAGGTCGGGGTAGGCGGCAATGAAGGCGTCGCGCCACTCGGCCGCAGGCTGCGGCGTGCGCACGCGGTAGTGGTACTCCACGCGGCTGAGGGGCTGCACCAGACCGGTGGCGGCCAGGGCCCCGTCGGCCACCAGCACCGGGGCCCCGCCCCAGTCGGCGCGCAGGCTGCGGTCGGGCTGCCGCACCACGAGTGCGCGCACCTGCAGGCTCAGGTTGCCCACCTCCACCGTGTCGCCGGGTTTCAGGTTCAGGCGCTGGGCGAGCGTGGCGTCCAGCGCCGCGCCCCACACGCCGTTTTGCTCGGTCAGCGCGGCGGTCAGATCGCCCGCTGGGGCCAGTTCCACTTCCCCGTACAGCGGGTAGCGCGCGTCGGCGCTCTGCAGCTCGATGAGCTGGGCCCGGCCATCGGGTGCGCGCAGCATGGTGCGCAGCTCCACCAGGCGCGAGACATCGCCGCGCTCGTTCATCCACGCCAGCGCCTCGGGGGCCAGCGGCGCGGTCTGCTCCACTTCCACGTCACCGCCGAACAGCAGGCGTGCGTCGCTCACGAGGGCATTGGTCACCTGCCGGTACAAGCCACCGCCGGCGGTGACAAGTGCCACACCGAGCAACAGGCAGGCACAGAAGATCCACAGGTGGCGGCCGCTGGCGCGCAGGTCGCGCCAGGCCAGGCTAAACAGGAACCGCATCGGGTGCTCGCTCGGTGGTCTTCACTTCATTCAGGTGGCCGTCGTGCAGGCGCAGCACGCGGTCGCAGCGGGCCGCGAAGTCGGGGTCGTGCGTCACCAGCACCAGCGTGGTGCCTGCCTCGGTGTTGAGCTCGAACAGCAGTTCGCGGATGGCCTCGCCGGTGTGGTCGTCCAGGTTGCCGGTGGGTTCGTCGGCCAGCAGCAGGCGCGGGCGGTGCACCAGCGCGCGCGCTATCGCCACACGTTGCTGCTCGCCGCCCGAGAGCTGGCTGGGGTAGTGGTCTTGCCGCGCGCCCAGGCCCACGCGTTCGAGCAGCGCAGCCGCGCGCGCATGGGCATCTGGCCGGTTGGCCATCTGCAGGGGGAGGGCCACGTTGTCCAGCGCGCTCAGGCTGGGCAGCAGGTGGAACGACTGGAAAACGATGCCGATGCGGTCGCGGCGCAGGTCGGCCAGGGCGTCGGCGTCCATGCCGCCCAACGCGGTGCCGTCAATCGCCACGCGCCCGCTGGCTGGGCGCTCCAGGCCCGAGAGCAGCAGCAGCAAGGAGGTCTTGCCCGAACCGGATGGTCCTGTGATGGCCACACGCTGGCCTGCAGGCACGCGCAGGTTCACCGACCGCAGCACGTCGATGCGTGCCGCACCCAGCTGGTAATGCATGGAAAGGTCTGAAATTTCAATCATGCGGGGTGAGTTCACGTTCAGAAGCAAAGGTTCAGTTTGCCAAGCTGGCTGCTGCGCCGCAGAGATGAGGACTTTTTGCGCGCCAAATGACCCAGGGTTGTGCCTTCATGGCACGAACGCGCCCTCCGGGCTCTACACTGGGCAGGGTATCTGCAACAGAATGTTGCCAGTCTGTCTGGGATTCCTCACCGAACGACAACACATGCTTATGAAAGATGGGGCTGGTCCACTGCGCGCGGGTGAACAGGGAAGGTGCGATCTGCGAGGAGGGTGGTTGCGTCGTGGGTGGCGCACGTTTGCCGCCACTGCGCTGCTCGCACTGGCGGCCTGTGGTGAGCCCGTGGTACCGCCACTCACCGTGGGCATGAACCCGTGGGTCGGCTATGACCCGCTGGTGCTGGCGCGAGACCGTGGCCTCACCAACGCGGAGCAACTGCGGGTGGTGGAGCTCGCGTCGGCTTCTGAAACGCTGCGCCATCTGCGCAATGGCCTGCTCGACGCGGCCATGCTCACCCTCGATGAAACACTGCGTCTGGTCGAAAGCGGCGTGGCGGTGCGCATTGTGGCGGTGATGGATGAGTCCACCGGCGGTGACGCGGTGCTGGCGGCTCCGCGCATCACCTCACCTGCGCAGCTCAAGGATGAATTCATCGCGGTCGAGGACTCGGCCGTGGGCGCCCTGTTGCTGCAACGCATGTTGACCAAGGCCGGCCTGACCCGCGCCGACGTGAAGGTGACGAACATCGAAGTGGCCCGCCATCTGGAGGCACTGCAGTCCGGCCAGGCGACGGCGGCCGTGTCTTACGAACCCTTGGCGGGGGCGATTGAGGCCGCAGGCTTTCGCCGGATTTTCGACAGCCGCGAGCTTCCCGGCGAGGTCCTCGACGTTCTGGTGGTGCGCGTCGATGTGCTGGAGCAACGTCCCGACGCGGTGGACGCCTTGCTGCGCGCCTGGTACGCCGGACTGGACCTGCTCGAGAGCGACTTGCCCGGCGCGGCAGAGTCGCTGGCGCGCGGCACCGACCTCACGCCGGCCGCGTACCAGGCGGTGCTGGGCGGACTTGCGTTTCACTCCCGCGAGGCTTCCGCCAGCGAACTCATGGGCAACCCGCCCCCGCTGGTGGAAAGAGCCTCGACCGTGGCCGACGCCCTGCAGGCGATCGGTCTGCTCCAGCGCACGCCGCGCTGGCAAGACCTGATCGACGGCGCGCCCATGCAGCGCCTGCAAAAGGGCGGGAAGGCGCCATGAAGCTGGTGTTGGCCCGCATGACCCTGCCGGGGCGCTGGCTGGCGCCACTGATGCTGTTGCTGTTCGCGCTGACCGCATCCCTCGTCAGCCACGTGGTGCAGTTGCGCAATCTGGACGTGCAGGTGATTGACCAGGAGACACGGCGGTTGCGCGAGCGGATGAGCGTGGAGCAGAGCCGCCTCGACTCGTCGTCCGCCATGGACAACCCGACCCTGGTGCGCCGGCTGGTGGGCGGTCTGGGCCTGTACAGCGGCATGCGTCACATCTACCTGCTGGAGCGCGACGGCCTGGTGGAGGCCTCGATGGTGCGATCCGACATCGGCCTGGCCTTTGGTGCGGTGTTGCGCGAGCGGGCCGATCTCACCGAGGTCAACAGGGAAGTGTTCAACGATCTGTCGAACGTGGCCATCCGTGTCGTGCACCTGCCGGCCACGCAACAGTTGGTGGGCGTCGCACCCATCAACTCGGGACGGCGCCTCGTCACCGTGGTCGACCTGAGGCTCCCGCTCGCGGTGCGCCTGGCCAACCTGCGCGAGGACGCCCTTCGCGAGGGTGTTTTGCTGCTTGGATTGGCTGCCCTGCTGGCCCTGGTGATGCACCTGGTGTGGTTCCGCCGGGCGCGACACCTGGCGTCCACCCTGCAGCGCATGGGCAACGGCGAACTGCAGGCACGCGTGGCCCTGCAGGGCAGGGACGAGCTCGCCATGATCGGCACCGAGGCCGACCGCATGGCCGAACGGCTGCAGGCCGGTCAGATGCAACTCCGCCACCTGGTGGATCTCGTCGACCGCTCGCCCGTGGTGGTGGTGGAGTGGAGCAACGAGCCTGGCTGGCCCATGAGCTATGTGAGCCAGTCGGTGGACCAGTGGGGTTACCAGCCCGCCGACCTGTTGCACGGCAAGCGGGACTACGCCGGCCTCATCCACCCCGAGGACATCGAGCGCGTGACGGCCGAGGCCGCCCGCTACTTTCAGGATGGACCCGACGATCACCGCCAGGAATACCGGCTGCGATGCGCCAACGGGAACTGGGTCTGGGTGGACGACCGCACCACGCTGAGCCGGGACCATCAGGGCGTCATCACAAGCATCAGCGGTGTTCTGCTCGACATCACAGCGCAGAAAGAAGCGCAGCTCGCCCAGCAGGAGCAGGCCGAATTCTTGCGGCTGTTCTACGAGCTGCCCTTCATCGGCATGTCGATCTCTTTGCCTGGTTCCACGAAGTGGGTTCAGGTCAACAGCCAGCTCTGTGCCATCCTGGGCTACACACGCGAAGAGCTTCTGCAAAGGAGCTGGGCCGAGTTGACGCCCCAGCCCGACCTCGACCAGAACATGGCACTGCGTGACGCCATGATGGTCAACCGCACCGACAACTTCAAGATGCGCAAGCGCTTCGTGCGCAAGGACGGCAGCTTCGTGCACACCGAGATCGACGTGCGTGCCGTGCGCCACCCGGACGGCTCGATCAAGCACCTGTTTTCCACCATCAAGGACATCACTGAACGGCTGCAAGCCGAAGCCGCACTGCGCGAACAGACGAACCAGCTGGAAGTCGCGGAGGCCATGGCTGGCCTGGGCAGTTGGGTGTACGACAGCCGCACCCACGTTGCCTGGTGGTCGCGCCAGATGTACCGCAACATTGGCCTGGACGAGGCGCTGGGCCCGCCGGTGGACATGGCCGCCTACCTCGAATGCTTCCATCCCGAGGACCGTGCGTTGGTCGACAGCTTCATGCGCTCGGTGCCCAGGAGCATGGAAGTGAACACCGCCGAGTTCCGCCGCCACCCAGACCTGGGACCACTGCGCTGGTTTCGCGGCAGCGTGCAGAGCAAGGCCCTGGAGACCCGGGGCCACTACATGTTCAGCGGCACCTTGCTCGACATCACCCCGCTCAAGCTGGCGCAGACCACCCTGGAGGAGACCAACGCCGCGTTGGAGCAACGGGTCAACGAACGGACTGCCCAGCTGCGCGGCCTCAACGAAGAGCTGGAGGCCTTCTCGTACACCGTGTCGCACGATCTCAAGGCACCATTGCGCGGCATCGACGGTTACAGCCAGTTGCTCGAAGAAGAGCACAGCAGCCAGCTCAACGAAGAGGGGCGCCAGTTCCTCACGCGCATCCGCCGTGGTGTGCTGCAGATGGGCGATCTGATCTCCGGCCTGCTGGACTATTCGCGCATGGAGCGGCGCACCATGGAGCAGCAGCGGGTGGACGTTCCGGCCCTGGTGGCGCAGGTGATCGAAGGCCACAGCGCCGACATCGACAGCACCCGTGTGCGCCTGAGCCTGCAGCTTGAACCCATGGTGATGCAGCTCGACCGCGAGGGCATGGCCGTGGTGCTGCGCAACCTGGTGGGCAACGCCATCAAGTTCAGCCGCACGCGCGACAAGCCCGTGGTGGAGATCGGTGCCCGCACCGAAGGCCCGCGGCGCATCCTCTGGGTGCGGGACAACGGCGTGGGCTTCGACATGAAGTACCACGACCGCATCTTCGGCATCTTCCAGCGCCTGCAGCGCGCCGAGGACTACCAGGGCACCGGCCTGGGTCTTGCGCTGGTGGCCAAGGCTGTGAAACGCATGGGTGGGCGCGTGTGGGCGGAGAGCCAGCCCGGACAGGGCGCCACCTTCTATCTGGAGTTCCCCTCATGAACAAGCCTGCAACCCTTCCGCCCATCCTCCTGGTTGAAGACAACCCCATGGACCTGGACCTCACGCTGCGCGCCTTCAACAAGAAGAAGTTGTCCAACACCATTCAGATCGCGCGCGACGGCGAAGAGGCGCTGGCCTTTTTTGCCCGCTGGGAAGCGGGCGAAGCGCAGCCTGCCGTCATACTGCTG
>JANPKR010000023.1:0-19757 GCA_031426175.1 Hydrogenophaga sp.
CAACCGCGTGGCCACCAAACTCGACCAGCGCATCGATCCGTTGAGCAACGAGCTGCAACGCTCGCTGGTGTCGACCCGCACCGCCATGGAAGGCCTCGGTCAGGCCGCGGGCTCGGTCAACAAGACATCGGAGCAGGTGGCTGAGCTGCTGGCGCCCAACGCACCGCTGGTGCAGAACCTGCAACGCGCCGCCGACGAGGTGGGTCGCAGCGCCGCCTCGTTGCGCGAGGCCACCGCCGACGACTCCAGCCTGCGCCTGGGCGCGGACCGCGCGCTCGACGACCTCTCGCGCGCGGCCCGGGCCCTGCGCGACCTGGCCGAGACGCTGGAGCAGCAACCGGACTCGCTGCTGCGCGGTCGAAAGGTGGCGCCATGAAACGCCGACACCTTTTGACCAGCGCGGGTGCGGTGACGCTGCTGCTGGCGGGTTGTGCGTCCACGCAGGCGCCCACGCGCTGGTACGAACTCAAGAGCGAGCCACCCGAGACCCTGCTCGCGGCCCGGCCGGGTGACGGTGGGGTGTGGGAACTCTCGGGCCGCCTGCCGCTGCCCGCCGCACTGGAGCGCGACACGCTGGTGGTGGCCAGCGGCGCGGCCGGCGTGGTGCCCCTGGCGGGCCACCGCTGGGTGGTGCCGCTGCGCGAGAGCATCCCGGTGCGACTCGCAGCCGATCTCGCACTGCTGCGCGGTGAGGGCCTGGTGTGGCTGTCGCCCGCGCCCGCGGGGTTGGTCGTCGCAAGGCGATTGCGCGTGGCGATCGACACGCTGCTGGCCGATGAAGCGCGGCAGACGCTGCGCCTGCGCGCGCGCTGGTGGTTCACCGACGCATCAGCATCGGCCAACACGCCGCCCAGCGCCGGGTCGGCCAACATCGACATCGCGCTGACCGACCGCTCGGCCGACGCTCTGGCAGCCGCCCACCGCCTGGCGCTCTGGCGCCTGGCCCAACTCATCACCGGCACACCATGAGGCCGCTCGGGACACTGTGGATTCCACGCTCGCGGGCGGCGGTGTCCGACACGCGTGCAGTGCCTGCACCGACACAGCGACTTTGCGCGCAGGCGCACACTTGCATGCAACCCACGTCAACCTTTTCCCTCTGAACCCATGCACAACACACGCTCACCTCAAACCGCTGGCTTGCGCCGGCTGTGTGGCCTCGCTTTGTCGGGTGTTCTGCTGGCGGTTGCGGGCTGCTCCAGCTTGCCGCCCAAGACCGCAGACCGGCCCAACCAGCAGGCCGGCATCATCACCGTGAGCAACGCTGCAGGGCCGGTTTCCGCCACGGCCGAGCGCAAGGCCTTGCAGAGTCTTGTCAACGAAGGCAAAAGAGACCTGACGATCCACCACCTGAAAACGCTCACCGCCACGGGCGATGCCGATCTTTACCAGGGCAACCGCACGCGTCTGCTGGTGGACGGCCCGGCCACCTTCGGCGCCATGAAAGCGGCGATTTCGCAAGCGCGCGGCCGCGTGCTGCTGCAGAGCTACATCGTGGAAGACGAGGGTGTGGCGGCCGAGGTGGCCGAGCTGTTGCTCGCGCGCGCCGCGCAGGGTGTGAAGGTGGCCATGATCTACGACGCGGTGGGCTCCATCACCACGCCCGATGCGTTCTTCAAGCGTCTGGTCGACGGCGGCGTGTCGGTCTGCGCCTTCAACCCCATCAACCCGACCAAGCGCCCGGGGTTCTGGGGCCTGAAGCACCGCGACCACCGCAAGCTGCTGGTGGTGGACGAGGACGTGGCCTTCACGGGCGGCATCAACATCAGCCGCGTCTACGGCTCCAGCTCGTTCGGCCGCCGCGGCCAACCCACCGGCGAAGGCGCGCTGGATGACGGCTGGCGCGACACACAGATCGAACTGCGCGGCCCGGTGGTTCCGGTGATCGGTCAAGTCTTCGAGGCCACCTGGCGCGAGCAAGGCTGCAAGGGCGAATTGGGTCAACCGGCCCCGCAAAAAACCGCTGCCGAGCCCGGCACGCGTGTGGTGAAGGTGATCGCCAGCGACCCGCGCGACAAGGACAACCGCATCTACAGCACGCTGCTGGCGGCGGTGGACGCGGCGCAAGTCAACGTGCGTTTCACCATGGCCTACTTCGCACCCGGCAACGACTTTGTGAACGCCCTGCGCAAAGCGGCTGAACGGGGTGTGACCGTGGAGATGGTGCTGCCCGGTCGAAGCGATTCATCGCTGGCGTTTCATGCCGGGCGTTCCTACTACGACGACCTGCTGAGTTCGGGCGTGCGCATCTACCAGATGGAACACGCACTGATGCACGCCAAGACGGCGGTGATCGACGGCGTGTTTGCGACTGTGGGGTCCAGCAACCTGGACTGGCTGAGCTTCGTGGCCAACAGCGAGCTCAACGTGATCGTGCTGGGCGACGACTTTGGCGGCGAGATGAACCGGCTGTTTGAACGCGACCGCGCCGCCTCCAAGCCCGTCACACTGGAACAATGGCGCCAGCGCGGAGTGAGCGACCGCGCGATGGAAACGCTGGGCCGGATGATGGAGCGACTGCTCTGACATTCCGACGCCTGGTCACTGGATCAGACCGTTCTTGAGCGCGTAATAGGTGAGGTCGCTGTTGCTGCCGAGCTTGAGTTTTTCCAGCACGCGCGAACGGTAGGTGCTCACGGTCTTCACACTCAAAAACATCTGCTCGGCCATGTGGCCGATGGTCTCGCCCTGGGCCAGCCGCAGGAACACCTGGAGTTCGCGCTCGGAGAGCAGCTCGTGGGGCGGCTGCTCGCCGGCACCGGCCGCGCCGTCGGCCAACAACTCGGCCACGGCCTGGCTCACATAGCGTCGACCGCGCGCCACCGTGCGAATGGCGTTGACGATGTCTTCGGGTGCGCATTCCTTGTTGAGATACCCACTGGCGCCGTAACGCAAGAGCGTGGTGGCGTACTGCGCCTCCGGGAAGCCGCTGAGAATGAGCACCGCGAGGTCGGGAAAACGCGCTTTGATCGCCTGCAGCGCATCCACACCGCCGTGCTCGGGCATGGAGATGTCCATCAGCAACACGTCGACTTCGCCGCCACGCACAAGCTCGAGCGCTTCACGGCCATTGTTGGCTTCGCCCGTCACGCGCAGGTCCACGTGCTCGGCGAGAAATTGGCGCAGGCCGGTCCGCACAATGGCGTGGTCGTCCACGATTCCGATTCTGATCATGAGGGTTTCGGTTGCGGGGTTGGGGATGCGCAAAATCTAACAGGCCCCGACGCGGCACGCCGTCAGACAACGCCTACAAGCGGGCCATCCAGACCATCGGCTTTGTCCTACACGGCGACGGCGCCACGCCCGACACCCTCGCGACGACACCCCACCTACAGTGAATGCACGGCTTGACGCTGACCCTCAGCACCGGGTCGAGGACGGTGATCCCACCGCTCCAACACTTTGCAACCTCAACAGGAGAAGCACATGAACTGGGACCGAATCGAAGGCAACTGGAAACAACTCAAGGGCCGCGTGACCGAGCAGTGGGGCAAGCTCACCGACGACGACTTTGACGTCGTCGCCGGCCGCCGCGAACAGCTCGCCGGCAAGATCCAGGAGCGCTACGGCGTGGCCAAGGACGAAGCCGAGCGCCAGGTGGCCGCCTGGGAACGCCATGCCGGCGACGACTGGTTCGGCAGCGCCAAAAAGCGCCCGACCGACAAGGTTTGAAGCGCACCGACCACCACGCCAGAACCTGACCCACTGAATCCACGCGCCGGCCGCGGCCGGCGCCCTTCAACAAGGAAATCAACATGAAAACCAACCACCGCTACACCGCCCTGTTCGCCGCCGCCGCAGCCACCGTACTGATCGCCGCCTGCGGCGACAAGGTCGACAACACCACCATGGGGCAGCAGGTCGACAACGCCGCAGCCACGGTGCAATCCGCCGCCACCGAGATGAAGAATGACGCTCAGGTCGCCGCCAACGACATGCAGGCCGCGGGCGCAAAAGCCGCCGACAGCGCAGCCAAGAGCGCCACCGACATGGCCATCACCACCAAGGTGAACGCCGCGCTGGCCGCCGACGACCAGCTCAGCGCACTGAAGATCGACGTGGACATCGAAGCTGGCAACGTTGAACTCACCGGCACCGCACCCGATGAAGCATCGCGTGCACGCGCCACCACCCTGGCCGCTGCGGTGGATGGTGTGGTAACCGTCGAAAACCGCCTGACAGTGGTCAAGAACAGCTAAGCACGGGCACACCAATACCTGGAGGAAACCATGAAACTTGCACACGCCGTGTTGGCCATCGCGGCCACCGTCTCTCTCGTCCAACTCACCGGCTGCGCGGTCGCGCGCGACCAGCAGACCGTGGGTTCCTACATCGACGATGCCACCATCACCACCCGGGTGAAGGCACGCATGGCCGAAGACAAGTCGGTGAGCGCAACGTCCATCAGCGTGGAAACGCTCAAAGGCACGGTACAGCTCTCGGGCTTCGCCAAGTCAAATGACGAGCGCGCCACCGCCGAGCGGCTGGCCCGCTCCACCCCGGGGGTGCAGGCGGTGCGCAACGACATCCTGGTGCGCTGAACGCCACCAACCTGCACGCTGTAGGACGCCACCTACAGACGCTGCGCTGTTTTTCAACGAAGCTCTCGGGGCGCACACCGCAGCCATGCGTTGTCGCCCCGCATCCGTTCATGCACACCCACACCGCCATGCCCGCGCTCAAGACCTTCATCGTTGAAGACAACCAGGTGATCTACGAGAACCTGGTGTCCACGCTGCAGGAATTGACCGAGGTGAAAGTTGTCGGGCATGCACGAGACGAGGCCGGCGCGGTGCGCTGGCTGGGCAGCGAGGGGAATTCTCTCGATCTGCTGATCATCGATATATTCCTTGTGACGGGTTCGGGTCTGGGTGTGCTCAAGGCGGCGCAGGAGGCGCACCTGGGCGCCAGAAGGGTGGTGCTGACCAACTACGCCACCGCCGACATCCGCCGCCGCTGTGCGCTGCTGGGTGCGGACCGGGTGTTCGACAAATCGTGTGAGCTCGACGACCTCATCACCTACTGCGCGCGGGTGTCGGATGGCTCGGCCACACAGCCCGGCGAGTTGCGCTAGGGTCTGGATTCAACAACAACGAGGCTCGCGCCCCGCGCAGCCACCGGGAGCCGGGATGATCAAGTCGTCGATCGAGCGTGTGGCGCGCACGCGGTACGTGATGCCGGTGGTGCTGGCCCTGGCGGTGATCGCCGTGGTGGTCATCGAGGGCGCCTTCCAGCATTCGCGCAGCACGCTGACCCAGGGCATCGCGCTGACCGACGCGCGTCTGCAGGCCGGACGTGTGCTGCAACACCTCACCGACGCCGAGACGGCGGCGCGTGCTTTCCTCATCAACGGACAGGCGGCCGACCGCGACGACTACCGAGCGTCCATCGCCGCGCTGGCCAACGCGCAGAGCGGCGCTTTCCAGCTGATCGCCGATGTGGATGCGCAGCGCGCGGTGTCGGTGGAAGCGGTGCGCATGCGCATCCAGGCGCGCGTGACCGCCATGGAGCAGTGGATGGACGCCGCCGAGCGCGGCCAGCGCACCCAGGCCCGGCTGATGGCCAGCAGCGACCGGGGCCGCACCAGCTACGCCGATCTGCGTGCCGAATTCGACCTGGTGCTCAAGCGGGCCGCCGCGCTGCAGGAGAAGGCGCGCCTATCGCTCTTCGACGCCATCATGATCAACCGCGTGGCGCTGCACCTGCTGGTGCTGATCTCGGTACTGGGCCTGGTGCTGTTCACGCGCCAGCTGCGTGACAGCGACGAGCAGAAAGCGCGCGAGAGCGAGTACCTGGCGTCGCAAGTGGCGCTGCGCACGGCCGAGTTGCGCGAGCTGGCTGGCCACCTGGTGAACACACGCGAAGACGAGCGCGGGCGCATGGCACGCGAACTGCACGATGAGCTCGGCGGCCTGTTCACCGCCATGAAACTGGAGCTGGCTCGTCTGCGCAGGATCGCCGATCTGCCAGCGCAAGCGCAGGAACGCATGGGCGGCATTGAACAGCGCCTCAACGAGGGCATCGCGGTCAAGCGCCGCATCATCGAGAACCTGCGCCCTTCCTCGCTCGACCAGCTCGGCCTGGTGTCGGCGCTGGAGGTGCTGTGCCAGGACGCCGCGAGCAACCTCGGCCTGCCGGTGACCACCAACTTGCAGCCGGTGAGGCTGGACAAGGATTGCGAGCTCACCGTGTTCCGCCTGGTGCAGGAATCGCTCACCAACATCAGCAAATACGCGAAGGCCAGGCAGGTGTGGGTGAGTCTGGAGGCGCAGGGCGAGTGGGTGCAGGTGAGCGTTCGAGACGACGGCTGCGGCTTTCACGCCCACACCGTGCCCGCGCGCCACCACGGCCTGATCGGCATGCGCGTGCGTGTGGAGTCCCACGCCGGGCGCCTGGAGATCGTGAGCAGCCCGGGCCAGGGCACCCACATCCGCGCCCAGCTGCCCTGCAAGGCACAGAGCGAAGGCGAGTCGTGCGAGACCGAGGGCACGGTGGCAGGAGGGTAAGCTCGCCCGCATGCCTTCTGCCATTGCCGTCATCGACTTCGAAACCTCCGGGATCTCCCCATCGCTGGGCGACCGCGCCACCGAGGTGGCTATCGTGATCACCGAACAGGGTCGTGTGGTGGACCGGTTTCAAAGCCTGATGAACGCGGGCGTTCACATCCCCTCGTTCATCACCCAGCTCACGGGTATCACCAACGACATGGTGGCGCGAGCACCCGAGGCCGCGGCAGTGATGCGCGACGCTGCGCGCTTTGTGGGTGCCGTGCCCATGGTGGCGCACAACGCGTCATTCGACCGGCGGTTCTGGATGGCCGAGCTTGCGCTGGCGGGGCTGGACGCACCGCATGCGTTTGCCTGCACGGTGCTGCTCTCGCGGCGGCTGTACCCACAGGCACCGAGCCACAAACTCGGTGTGTTGGTGGACTTGTTCCACCTTCCACGCACGGGCCAGGCCCACCGGGCGCTGGCCGACGCCGAAATGGCCGCGGAGCTGCTGGGTCGCATCCAGCACGACCTGCGCACGCAGCATGGGGTGGCCCGCCCGGACCACGGTGTGTTGATGGACCTGCAGCGCTGCCCCCGCCAGCAGTTGCCGCGTTTTTTCAGCGCCCGTCGCGCCGGGACGCGCGAGGCGCTCAGTTCAGGCGCACCTTGAACTGCAGGATCACCGCACCGTCGACATCCTTCATCGACGGAATCAGGCCCAGGTTCACGCCGAAGCGCCGGCCTTCATAGGTCGCCATGGGCAAGGCCGCGAAGAAAGTGCCGCCCCGGTTCATGGCCGGGTAACCGTTCATCAAACCCACGGCCGCGCCGAGCTTGAACGATCCCATCAACAGGGGTTGCCAGTTGACCGCGGCGTAAGTGGTGTTCTTGCGCACGCTGTTTCGGTAGCTGCCGGCCATGAACGACAGCTCGTCGCTGGTTCGGTATTCCAGCCCCAGACCGACGTTGTTTTCGTTGTGACCGGCCTGCCGCTCAAAGTGTCGCGAGAAACCGCCCACGTTGAGCCACAGTTCGCCCGCCGGTTTTTGCCACAGGGGCGCGCCGGCTGTTGAGTTCGATTCCGCAAAAGCGGGGACACCAGCGGCCATGGCCAGCACCACCAGTGCGTGACAGAAAATCTTCATATGCAACCTCGCTAACCAGACGCCCGACGGGCCTGAGACCTCTTGTTTCGGTGCGTGCGCCGGCCTCTTGAACCCGCCCAGGCCCCAGAATCCCCCGCAGAGAGACTTTTTTCACAGGGGCCGACCTCGGACCGCCGCTTTTCACACCCTCGTCCCACCCATTTCCATGAAATCCCATATCCCGCACAGCGCGCCATCCACCCACGACACGACCCGCATCGACGACCTGCGCATCGGCGCGGTGCGTCCGCTGATCACCCCGGCGTTGCTTCAGGAATGGCAACCGGCCACCACGGACGCGCAGACGCTCGTCGAGATCAGTCGACGCGCCATCTCACGCGTGCTGCACGGGCAAGACGACCGGCTGGTGGTGGTGGTGGGGCCGTGTTCCATCCACGACCACGCACAGGCCATTGACTACGCGCGCCGGCTCAAGGAACAGGCCGACGCCATGCGGGAAGACCTGTTGGTGGTGATGCGCGTGTACTTCGAGAAGCCGCGCACCACCGTGGGTTGGAAGGGCTACATCAACGATCCGCACCTGGACGGCAGCTTCGCGATCAACGAAGGCCTGGAGATGGCGCGTGCCTTGTTGCTGGAAATCCTGGCGCTGGGCTTGCCGGTGGGTACGGAGTTTCTGGACTTGCTGAGCCCGCAGTTCATCAGCGACCTGGTGAGCTGGGGAGCGATCGGTGCGCGCACCACTGAGAGCCAGAGCCATCGCCAGCTGGCCAGCGGGCTGAGCTGCCCGGTGGGCTTCAAGAACGGCACCGACGGCGGTGTGAAGGTCGCGTCGGACGCGATCCAGGCCGCCCAGGCTTCACACGCGTTCATGGGCATGACCAAGATGGGGCAAGCGGCGATTTTCGAGACGCGCGGCAACGACGACTGCCACGTGATCCTGCGCGGCGGCGCACAGCCCAACTACAGCGCGGCCGATGTGAACGCGGCCTGCGCGCTGCTGCAGGGAGCAGGTTTGCGAGAACAGGTGATGGTGGATGTGTCGCACGCCAACAGCAGCAAACAACACCAGAGGCAGATCGACGTGGCGGCCGATGTGGCGGCTCAGGTGGCGGCGGGCGATGGGCGCATCGTGGGCGTGATGATCGAAAGCCATCTGCATGAGGGGCGGCAGGACATCGTGCCGGGTCAGGCGCTGCGCCTCGGCGTAAGCGTGACCGATGCCTGCATCGGGTTCGACCAGACGGTGCCGGTGTTGCAAGGGCTGGCCGCCGCCGTGCGGGCGCGCAGGACTCGCGTCAGCGCCAACGCTTGAAGCGGCGCACAAAGCAAGACAGCGCCGGCCCGGGCGCTGTCATCACCAACTCAGGAAAAGGTCAGCGTGGCTTGCGCGGCACCATCGGGCCGCGGCCCTCGATGTGGCGGAAGTTGATCCGGCCCTTGGTCAGGTCGTAGGGCGAGAGCTCCAGCGAGACCCGATCACCCGCAAGGATGCGGATGTGGTTCTTCTTCATCTTGCCGGCGGAATAGGCAATCAGCTGGTGACCGTTGTCCAGCGTCACACGAAAGCGCGTGTCGGGCAGCACCTCGTTGACGATGCCCATCATGTCGATCAGTTCTTCTTTGGCCATGGTGTTTCCTTTGCTTGAAGTGTACGGTTCAGTTCGGGCGAGCCGCCAGCCGGTTGGTGTCATGCACCCAATCGATGCCCTGCGCCAGGCCGTAGTCGGCGGCGGCGGCGTGGGTAGGGAAAGCGCTGTCAAAACGCATGACCCGGGCGGTGGACGCACTGCCAACGCCGCTGGCGATCGACACCTGGGCGGCAAACTGGCCGCAAGGCAGAGGGCGTGGCGAAGCCGCGATGCGGTATTTGCCCACGGTGAGCGGAGAGAGAATCGTTGTCGGAATCGTGGAAATCGTGTGAATCATCAAAAACATCGTGGGGCCTGGGCGCGTGGCATTTGCCGCTGCGTCGGAAAGACCCGGATCAAAAAATCAAGAACCATTGGCAGCCCCAGCGCCGGGGTATCTCTCCGCCTGATCCGGACACGGGTCGATGCAAGAAGACAACGACCGGGACCGGCGCACGAACCACGGCAGGGGTTCAGGCAAAGCAGGGAGGGAAAGGCCACGGTGCTGTGAGAGAGCGGGGTGGCGCGCCTTGGAGGGGCTGGACCAGCAGCCCCTCTGCCGGGGGCGGTGCGTTTGGGCTTGGTGGCCTGGACGCGGCTGATCGCTCAAGGCGATCGCGCATGATAGCACGGTACTCCCCAACATGCTGGCGGCTGTGTCCGCCGGCGGCGCCAGAACCCACAGAGCCGTTACTTGCGGTCCGGCAACTCGATCTTGACTTCAAGCACGTCCAGGTTGTCCTGGCGATCGAGCTGGACCTTGATGTCGTCCGGATTGATCTTGATGTACTTGCTGATCACAGCGACCAACTCACGCTGCAAGGCGGGCAAATAGTCGGGCTCGGAAGCGTTGCGACCGCTGCGTTCGTGAGCCAGGATGATCTGCAGCCGTTCCTTGGCGACACTGGCTGTTTTCTTCTTCTCGCCGAGCAGAAAGGAAAAGATCGACATGCGTCATTTCCCCCCGAACAGGCGTTTGAAGAAACCGGCTTTCTCCGCCTCGATGAAACGCAGGGGCTTGTCGGCGCCCAGAAAGCGGTCAATCACGTCGCTGTAGGCCTCGGCCACGTCGGTGCCCTTGAGGTGAATGGCCGGCGTGCCCTGGTTGGACGCGGTCAGCACGTTTTCACTCTCGGGAATCACGCCGATGAGTTTGATGCGCAGGATGTCCTGGATGTCTTCCAGGCTGAGCATCTGACCGTCGGCCACGCGGGTGGGGTTGTAGCGCGTGATCAGAAGGTGTTCCTTGATCGCTTCCTTGCCGTCGATAGCACGCTGGGTTTTGCTGCCCAGCATGCCCAGGATGCGGTCTGAGTCGCGCACACTGGAGACTTCGGGGTTGGTCACGATCAACGCTTCGTCGGCGTAGTGCATGGCCATGAGTGCGCCGGTCTCGATGCCCGCGGGCGAGTCGCACACGATGTACTCGAAACCCATGGCGGACAGGTCGGTCAACACCTTGTGCACGCCTTCCTGGCTCAGTGCGTCCTTGTCGCGCGTCTGGCTGGCCGCCAGCACAAACAGGTTGTCGCACTGCTTGTCCTTGATCAGCGCCTGGTTCAGATTGGCTTCGCCCTGGATCACGTTGATCAGGTCGTACACCACGCGCCGCTCGCAACCCATGATCAGGTCGAGGTTGCGCAGACCAACGTCGAAGTCGATCACGGCGGTCTTGTGGCCGCGCAAGGCCAGGCCGGATGCAAAGCTGGCGCTGGTGGTGGTCTTGCCCACACCGCCCTTGCCGGAAGTGACGACAACGATTTTGGTCATGGTGAAGGTCCTTCTGTTCTGAAAAATGGGGGTGGAGATCAGCCGCCGATGGCTTCGATCAGCAGCTTGTCACCGTCAGGGCCAGGCACGAGGCGCACCTGCGCTGTCTTGCCCTGGATCGAGTCGGGCAGGGCCACCTCGCTGGTGCGGTAAATGCCGGCAATGGAGATCAGCTCGGGCGCCATGCCGAGCGCAAAGATGCGGGCATCAGCGTTGCCGCGTGCGCCGGCAATGGCCTTGCCGCGAAGCGGCGCATACACATGGATGTGGCCGTCAGCGATGACCTCTGCGCCCGGGTTGACCATGGCCATCACCACCAGATCACGACCGCGCGCATACACCTGCTGGCCAGAACGCAAAGGCTTGTCGATGACCAAGGCGCCAGGCATCGGAGTGGATGCCATGGGCACCACCGGTTCCGGCGTCATGGGAATCGCGGTCGGCACCACAGCTGGTGCAGCACGCTGCACCGACGCATCGGGCGCGTTGGTGAGACCGGCAGCCAGGGCCAGCCGGGTCTGCTCGATGGTGCCGCCTCGAACGGCCATCGGCACCAGGCGGTACTGACGCAGCAGCGTTTGCAGAGCGGCGAAGTCGGGCATTGCATGGGCTTCGGCCACGTTGAGCGGGTGCAGGTCGATCACCAGCGGGTCGTTGTCGAAGAAATCCGGCATGTCGCCGAACCGCTGGGTCAGCTCCTGTGCCAGGCGCTCCAGGTCGGATGACTTGAGCATGAGCGCCACCAGGGGCAGGTGGGCGCTTTTGATTTCGAAGGTGGTGGGCGCGTTTCCTGCGAGGGCAACAGACATGGGCGAAACAGGCTCACAAAAAAGGCCGTCGACACAGACGGTGTACAGCACCGGGGTCGGTCTTGAAGCGGCGCAGTTTAACAGCCGGACCCCGAGTCAACGGCAAGCGCCTGTGCCCAGGTGTCAGGGCATGTTTCCCTGCGCGGCTCAATAACCCTGTGTATATCTTTTGAACAAACCATGACTTATCAACAGGCCCGGTGCCATTCAGGCAGTTATCCTTTTTTCGCTGGACAAGGCCAACGAGACTCCACACAGACTTCAGACGGCTGCAAGTGCTTGATCAGACAAGAAAAAGGGCGCTTGTCCACAGCGGACAGCGCCCTCTACTACTACTGCTATCTTGAATTAAAAGAATCTATAACAACAAGAGACGCAGGGTCCACCGGCTTGAAAGCCGATCAGACCGGGGCTCCCATGCGATGGTGGCCACCGTGGTGGTATTTGCCGTGACCCTTCATGCCGGCCCGCTGAAAACCTTGCATCTGCTGGGCATCGAACACCTTTTGCTGCTCGGCATTGAGGGTTGCATAGAAGCTTTTGATCGCTTCATGGCGCTGGAGCATGCGTGCATCGCGTTCGGCTTTCATGGCCGCCATCCTGTCCAGGCGCTGGGGTGTGGTCAGCGTGGACCAGTCCTCACGCGGGCCTTGGCGTGCCGGGCGAGCTTCAGGCGCGGTGCGCGCCACAAAGGCGTTCCATGCGGGTTCCTGCTGGGCGGTGATCTTCAGTTCGGCCTTCAAGGCTGCCTGACGCTCTGCCATGTGTTTCTGCATCTTGGCCATGCGCTCGGCACGTTTGGCGTCGCGTTGACCTTCCTGGGCGCTTTCCTGGGCTTGTTGTGCTGTGGAGGGCGCTGCGGGGGCTGCTGTGGAGTTCTGGGCGATGGCGGTGGCTGAGAGGCCTGCAAAAGCGGCGGCCAGGGCGGCAGCCATCAGGGCGCGCTTGGGAATCGATGTCATGTTCACTCCTTGTGACCGTTGAAGAAGAGTCACCACAGCTTGGTCGGTGGGCTGTGGAATGGCTTCAGTTTGGTCGCGGGGTGTTTCGGCGCGGTGCTGCGGTTGTGGCCAGCTTGTAAAGTTTTGTGCTGGTTTCTGCTGTGGATGCCAGTTGGACCAGGTCTACCAGCAGGCCAGGCCTTCTGCAGTGGCGCAGCATTCTGGGCGAGATGCTGCTGAGTTGTTCGACGTCTCTCACGGCATTCAAGCCGTTACCTGATAGCCCTCCTCACGAATGGCTTCTGCAACGGTGTCGCGTGGCTGGCTGGTGTTCACTTCGACGCGGTTTTTCGCGCGGTCGATGGTGACTAGCGCTTGTGGGTCGACCAGCTTGATGGCGGTTGTCACGGCTTTTTCGCAGTGGCCACAGGTCATGCCCTGTACGGTGAAAACTTCGTTCATGAAAACTCCTGGTTGGTTGGTGAAACCCATTGTCATCCTTGACACGGTGTGAAGGTCAAGCGAAAGATGGTGCTTGACCTTCCCTTGGTGGTAAAGCCTATGCTGCAGCCATGAATACCACCGCCACGAACACCACCGCCACACCTGTTTCCCCAGCCCAGATTGATCTCGGCATTGGTGGCATGACTTGCGCCTCGTGCGTGCTGCGTGTCGAGAAGGCCCTGAAAAAACAACCCGGTGTGTCAGAGGCCACGGTGAACCTGGCAACGGAATCCGCACGGGTGACGGTGGCGGGCGGGGAAACGCCCGAATTGCTGGCGCGGATCAAACGCGCTGTTCGCGATGCAGGCTACGAACCGCGCAGCATGGAGGCCATGGACGCGGCTGCCGACGCGCACTGGATGGGGGTGCCGGTCGACTTTCTGCCGGTCGTGGCCGGTATCGTGCTGTCGGCGCCACTGGTGCTGCCCATGGTGGGTGATCTGTTCAGCCAACACTGGATGCTTGCGGCCTGGATTCAGTTCGTGTTGGCCACGCCGGTGCAGTTTGTGCTAGGTGCGCGCTTCTACCGAGCAGGCTGGCACGCACTCAAGGCGCGCACCGGCAACATGGAGCTGCTCGTGTCGATCGGCACCACCGCGGCCTGGGCTTTGTCCACATGGCTGTGGTGGCGCTCGGAGCCGGGCGAAATGTTGCACCTGTACTTTGAGGCGTCGGCGGTGGTGATCACGCTGGTGCTGCTGGGCAAGTGGCTGGAAGCGCGCGCCAAGCGCCAGACCACCAGTGCCATCCGGGCGTTGCAGTCCTTGAGACCTGAGCGGGCGCACTTGTTGCCTGACGGGATCCGCCGCACCGAAATCACCGATGTGTCGGTGGACGAACTGTTGCCCGGTGATGTGGTGCGGGTCTTGCCAGGCGAGCGTTTCGCGGCCGATGGCACCGTGGTGCAGGGCAGCACGCAGGCAGATGAGTCCATGCTCACGGGGGAGGCCATGCCGGTGCCCAAGGAAGTGGGAGATGGCGTCACGGGAGGTTCATTGAACGGCGAAGGTGCCGTGGAAGTGAAGGTGCGGGCCATCGGTGCGCAGAGCGTGCTCGCCCAGATCATCGCGCTCGTGCAGGACGCGCAGGCCGGCAAGGCGCCGGTGCAACGCCTGGTGGACCAGGTGGCGGCCGTGTTCGTGCCGGTTGTGCTTGTCATCGCACTCGTGACCATGCTGGGGTGGCTGTGGACCGGAGCACCTCTGGAAGAGGCGTTGATTCATGCGGTGGCGGTGCTGGTGATCGCCTGCCCCTGTGCGCTGGGGCTGGCAACGCCGGCGGCCATCATGGCGGGCACAGGGGTCGCGGCCAAACACGGCATCCTGATCAAGGACGCGCAGGCGCTGGAAATCGCGCACATGGTCGACACCGTGGCCTTTGACAAGACAGGCACATTGACCGAGGGTCACCCACGCCTGCTGGTGATCGAGGCTGCTGCGGGTGTGGACGAACTGGCGGTGTTGCAGGCCGCTGCTGCGCTGCAAGCACAGAGCTCGCATCCGCTGGCAAGAGCGGTGGTGGAGGCCGCCAACGCCCGTTCGCTGGCCGTGCAGACCGATGCTGCGACGGAGGTGCAGGCGGTATCGGGCAGAGGCAGCCAGGGGATCGTGCAAGGCAGTCTGTTGGCGCTGGGCAGCCTGCGCTGGATGGAAGAACTGCACGTGGATCTGGGTCCACTCGCTGCGCGTGCGCAGGTGCTGCAACAGCAGGGGTCGACCGTGTCGGCGCTGGTGAGTCAAGCCGCCGGTGCAACGGCCTGGTTACCGATGGCTCTGCTGGCGTTTGGTGACGAACCCAAGGCGGGTGCGGCAGCTGCCATGGCCGAACTGCGCGCCGCTGGCATGCGTGTCCTCATGGTGTCGGGTGACAACCGGGGCGCAGCCATCGCGATGGCAAAGCGTCTGGGTTTGCGTGCCGACGAGGGCGAGGTCATTGCCGAGGTGCTGCCGGGTGACAAGGCGGCCTTGGTGCGGCGCCTGAAGGAAGGTGACCATGTGATTGCGATGGTCGGTGACGGGGTCAACGACGCGCCCGCGCTTGCAGCGGCCGACGTCGGGATGGCCATGAGTCACAGCCAGGGCGGGAGCTCGGACGTGGCGATGCACGCTGCCGGTATCACGCTGATGCGTGGCGACCCTCTGATGGTGGCGGCGGCACTCGACATTTCGCGCCGCACGGTGAGCAAGATCCGCCAGAACCTGTTCTGGGCCTTTGCCTACAACGTGGCGGGCATCCCGCTGGCGGCGTTCGGTTTCCTGAGCCCGGTGATCGCAGGTGCGGCGATGGCGTTGAGCTCGGTGAGTGTGGTGAGCAACGCCTTGCTGCTCAAACGCTGGAAGCCGCCACAACGCTGAGAGCGGATGGCTGCTTGTTGATGCAGGTCAATGTGTTTGCCGGGCCTTTTTGCGAAGCTTGCGCGACCCGAACGAGGCCCGAGGAGACGCTCCATGAACCACTCTGCCCTGCGCGTGATCCGCGACGAACACGCCAGCCTGGCTGCCATGCTGCAGTCGATGCTGCAAATGATCAAACGCGGGCCGGACGCCGATGGCAAACACGCACCCGAGCAGTACTTCGACGTGCTGCGCGCCATGCTGTTCTACATTGACGAGTTCCCGGAGAAGCTGCACCACCCCAAGGAATCGGACCTGCTGTTCCCGCGCATCGCGCGTGTGGCGCCGCACGTGATGGCGACCATCGAGAGGCTGGAGAGCGATCACATGACGGGTGAGGTGCGCGTGCGCGAACTCATGCACCTGCTGATGGCCTGGGAGTACCTGGGCGAGACGCGGCGTGCGGCCTTCGAGGCCGACGCCACGCGCTACGTGCAGTTTTATTTGAACCACATGCAGCTGGAAGAAACCGTGCTGCTGCCCGAGGCAGAGAAGAGCCTCACCGATGCCGACTGGCACGCGCTCAACGTGGCCTTTGCCACCCACCGCGACCCACTCAACGAGAAGGGTGCGCGCGACCCGCAGTTCGACAGGCTGTTCACACGGATCGTGATGCGGGCACCGGCGCCGGTGGGCGTCGGGGAGACCTGAGTGTTGCGAGCAGTTCGTCAAACACTTCCAGCAG
Organism: Hydrogenophaga sp.; assembly: GCA_031426175.1. GTDB lineage: Bacteria > Pseudomonadota > Gammaproteobacteria > Burkholderiales > Burkholderiaceae_C > Hydrogenophaga. The sequence continues at coordinate 16,331 of JANPKR010000023.1, forward strand.
CCGCGCCACGTCGCCATGCGTGGTGGCGGGTGACACCAGCATCATGCTGTGGAAGGGTGTGAGCAGCACGCCCCGGTTGAGCATGAAGAGGTGGGTGAGGGCTTCCAGTTCGCCCTGTGCGTGATCGCGCACGTCTTGCGCATTGCGCGGGGTGTGCGGCATGAATTGCAGCTCCATGCGTGCGCCCATCCGGGTAAGCGTCCATGGCTGGCCTGCGGTGGCAATGCGGTCGCGCAAGCCCTGCTCCAACACCGTGGCCAGGTCCAGCATATGGGCGTAGTTCGCCGCGGTGTGCAGGTGTTCGAGCGACGCCTGCAGTGCTGCCAACGTGAGCGCGTTGCCGGCGAGCGTGGTGCCGATACCGCTGTGGCCTTCGGGAGCGGCGTTTTTGGCCCGCACCATGCGCTCGGCCACGGCCTGCGTGAAGCCATACACCGCACAGGGCAGACCCCCGGCCACGGCCTTGCCCACCACCATGAAATCGGGCTCCAGCCCATGTGCGTGCGCGTAGCCACCCAGGGCGGTGGAAATGGTGTGGGTCTCGTCGCAGACGAAGAGTGCGCCGTGAGCGCGGCAAAGCGCGCGCGCCTGTTCCCAGTAACCGGGTGCGGGTGGCACCAGGCCGAAATTGGTGAGCGCAGGTTCGGCCAGCAGGCACGCCACGTCGCCCTGCTCCAATGCGGCTTCCAGCGCAGGCAGGTCGTTGAATGGCACAACACGTGTGAAAGTTGCATGGTTGTGCACCTGTCCCAGCACCGAGCTGCGCGGCAAGGTTTTGCCCGTGGCAGCGTTCATGTCCACCAGCGTGTCGTCCACCGCGCCGTGGTAACAGCCGTCGAACACCAGCAATTGGGGCCGGCCGGTGATCGCGCGTGCCCAGCGCAGCACGAACCGGTTGGCGTCGCTGGCCGACAAGGCCATCTGCCACATCGGCAGGCCGAAGGTCTTTGAGAGCAACGCGCCGACGGCGGCTGCGTTGGTGGCGGGCAGCATGCAGGTGAGTCCGTGCGCCGCCTGTGCCGCGATGGCATGGGCAAGGGGCGCGGGGCTGTGGCCGAACATGGCGCCGGTGTCGCCCAGGCAGAAGTCGGCGTAGCGCACGCCGTCGGCGCAGGTCAGCGTGGCGCCTTGCGCCTGTGCCACGAACAACGTGGCGGGGCTGGGCCAGTCGCGCATCCAGTGCAGCGGCACGCCGAACAGGTAGTGCTGCTGCGCGTCTCGGGCCAGCGCCATGGATCGCGCGTGGCTGTTGATGAAGCGCTCGCGCTCGGTGTGCTGGATCGTGCGGAGGGTGTCGGCGGCCGGGTCGTTCATGATGGCCAGCTTAAGCCGGGCGAGGGCTTCGTTGTCGCCCACGGCGCAGTGGTGGGCTCCGCGCATCAGGAATTGGCACCGACAATGGGCCGGCCATGAACCGCCCGGACGCCAACACCGACCCCACGCCGTACATCCGCCTGGCTCTCGCCCTGTCGCTGGGCGCTGCCGTGTCGCTGGGCATCACGCGTTTTGCCTATGGTCTGCTGCTGCCGCCCATGCGCGACGACCTCGGCTGGAGCTACACGTTGGCCGGTGCCATGAACACGTTCAATGCCGTGGGCTACCTCATCGGGGCGCTGGTCACGCCGTGGCTGATGCGGCGGTTTTCGCCAATGGTGTTGTTGATCGCCGGTTCGCTCGGCGCGTCCCTGTTCATGGCGCTCAGCGGCTTTTTCACGGCGGCCGCTCCGCTGCTGGTGCAGCGCCTGCTGGCGGGTGTGGCGAGTGCGTTGGTGTTCATTGCGGGGGGCCTGCTCGCCGCCAGGCTGGGCGCGGGGCAGCCGCAGCGCAGCGGCTTTTTGCTCGGCATTTACTACGGCGGCACGGGGCTGGGCATCGTGATCTCGGCGCTGGGTGTGCCGCCGGTGCTGGCCGCCGCTGCGCAGCAGCCACACGGTTGGGCCTGGGCCTGGTGGGGGTTGGCACTGGTGTGTTTGCTGGCCACGGCGTTCATGGCGTGGCCGGCGCGGGTGCTGGCAAACCAGCCGCCGCCGCCTGCCAGCACGGCGGCGAGCCCCGCGCGGATTTTCCGCGCGCGCGACTTTGCGTTTGCGCTCGCGGGTTACGCCGGCTTTGGCGTGGGCTACATCGGCTACATGACCTTTGTGATCGCGCTGCTGCGCGAACAAGGCAGTTCGTCCGGCGCCATCACCACTTTTTATGCCCTGCTGGGTCTGGCGGTGATCGCCTCGTCGCGCATCTGGGCGGGACTGCTGGACCGCCACCGCAACGGCCAGGCGCTGGCGAGGTTGAATGCCCTGCTGGGGCTGGCGGCCATCGTGCCGGCGCTCACCAGTTGGCCCCCGCTGGTGATCGCCTCGGGCCTGTTGTTCGGTGGTGTGTTTCTCTCGGTGGTGGCGTCCACCACCGCGCTGGTGCGGCACAACCTGCCGCCGGCGCAGTGGGCGGCGGGCATCAGCGCCTTCACCATCGTGTTCGCGGCCGGGCAGATCGTGGGGCCCACGGTGGTGGGCTTCATTGCCGACGGATCGAGTGGTGCGCAAGGGCTTCGTGAGGGCCTGGTATTTTCGGCGGTGGCGCTGTGGATCGGTGCGGTTCTGGCGCTGCGCCAGCGCGCACTCTGATCTGTTGCGCACAATGGCGTGATGGGTCGAATCTTCATCTGGACAGGCGCCGGTCTCGGGCTGGTGGTGGTGCTGTTGTTGCTGGCCGTGCTGGCCTTGGGCCAGTGGACCGGCAGCGACGGTTTCCGTCAGCGCGTGGAGCGCGAAGCCTCGGCAGCGCTGGGCGTGCCGGTGACGCTGTCGCGCGTGTCGGTGGAGGTGTTCCCGTTGCCGGCTGTGTCGCTTGAAGGCCTGACGATCCAGGCGAAACCGGCCCTCACGCTGGCGCGGGTGGAAGCCCGCCCCGTGTGGTCGGCGCTGCTGGTGGGTCGGCTCGCGGTGTCCACGCTCATCGTGCGCGAGGCCGTGCTGCCGCAAACCACCATCGTGCTGCTGGCTGCGCGCATCCAGGACCCCGCCAAAAAACCTTCGGCACCCAGCGCCGGCGAAGAAGCCACCGACCTGAGCTGGCTGCCGCGCAAGATCGTGCTCGACGATGTGACCTGGATCAGCGTCCAGGGTCGCAGCAGCACGGTGCAGGCCGAGCTTGCGCTGGACGAGGACGGCTGGCCTGCCGAGGCCACGGCGGCGGTGATCCGTGGTGCTCTCGAAGGTGCGAAGGCGCAGCTGCAACGCGAAGCGGACAACGCGACCGCCTGGACCTTGAAGGTGGACGTGGGTGGCGGCACGCTGCAGGGCCCGCTCAAGGTGACGCTGCCCCAGGCCACCGCCAAGGCGCGCGACCTGGTGTTTGAAGGCACGCTGGAAACCCGCGGCGTGGAGGTCTCGGCCCTCACGGCGCCCAGCCGCACGCTCACCGGCCGGCT